>JALZWI010000198.1 GCA_023299895.1 Arenicella sp.
TTAATTCATTACTTAGAGTAAACGCTAAACAATAATTCTAAAAATAAAACTCAAATTACCGAAGGACATTTATAGAAACAAAAGTCTAATTCATATCAACAATTAATAAAGTAGATATGAAAAACTATATATATTCTTTGGTTCTATTAGCCATATTGTTTCAAAGTTGCCATAGCCATAAAATGGCGATGGATACCGATAATTTCTTTGGTAATTACACCATACATAATGAGGCCTCAGGAACTGAGACTGTCATGGAAATAAAAAATGATGTAAGGGTATTAACTACTAATTCATTGCCAGATCATGAAGTTGGTGCATTTCCTAATCCAGGAAATCCAAATACAATTAAGGCGATCAAAAAGACATATAAAATACCAGTAACTCCGAAGTACTTGGGAGTAGCCAAGTGGATCAAAGAACCAGGAATAGCATTAAATGGGATCAAATTTGATCCTGGTACAGGAGAAGCAGTCCGATGTGAAACTGGTGAAAACTATAGAATCGAAGCTTTTCAAGATGTATATGATATGGGATTGGATAATAACAATGCACATGTTCAACCAACAGGTGAATATCACTATCATGGAGCTCCTACAGGGATAATAAATAAAAATGATGAAGGCAATGATTTAGTGCATGTAGGATTTGCTTTAGATGGATTTGCTATATATTATTCCAAGAGTAATGCTTATCAACCGAGCTATAAAGTTATCGATGATGCTAGAGAAGGTACTGATTGTGTCTACAAAAACCCAAAAATAAATAACACCGTGTTAATTGAAGGATCCAAAGCAGATGGTACATATCTAGCGGACTGGGAATACATCAAAGGATTAGGTGATCTAGACGAATGTAATGGCATTGAAATAGATGGCCAATACATGTACTTGGTGACAAATGAATATCCTTATGTGGCTCGATGCCTAATGGGAGAATTTACAGAATCACGTAAAAAAGGACCTCCTCCTGGAGAAAGAGGTGATAGAAAAGGACCACCAAGAGATGGGCAAGGCCGTCTTGGAGAAAGAAGAAATTAATAGAAATACACAGTAAAATATTCAAAATATACAAATTCAAAAACTTAATTATGATCAAAATTTCAAGATTACTTTTTATAGCAGGTATATGCAGTGCAATAGCACTAACTTCTTGCTCAGACGAAGAATGCACTCAGACAACATGGTACGAAGATATCGATGAAGACGGCTTTGGTAATCCTGATGTTTCTAGGGAGTCATGCGAGCAACCAACAGGTTACGTAGCCGATAATACCGACACTAATGATACTGGAGAACTCACGGTAGTAGATGTAGATCAATCCCTATTCTTAGTTGATGGAACTAACTTAACCGTAACATTGGCAGATTGTACGCTTTCTGATGGCTCATCTGCAAAATGTTATCAAATAGTAACTAAATCAAATCCTTCGGATCATGAAATGGGTCCATGGTGTCCGAATAACATTAGTGATGGTGAAGCAGCAGGAGGAATTTGGTTAGAAGGAGGAGAAGTATACGATGTTGATGGTGCTTTCATAGAAAATATGGCTACATTTTATGATGATGCTACTTGGAAAATGTACGATGACAATGGAGAT
This sequence comes from Arenicella sp., assembly GCA_023299895.1. Next base: position 1,601 of record JALZWI010000198.1, read on the forward strand.
ATATTCACGACAGAGACATTTGAAGACTGCCAAAACGCTGCAAATCCAAATGTAGGGGCAGAGTACCAAAATTTCTGTGTAGAGTGTCTACCTTCTTATGTAACCGATATTTCAAACACTTATTTAATTCCTGTTACTCCAGTCAAATTAGATCAACCAGAACAGTTTGCAATGATGGGACCTCCAGGAATGGGAGCAACTGGTCCATCTAATAGAGGACTCGCATTTAATGGTGTAGTCTTTGATGCTGCAGCACCAACAGCTGCAATCCTTGGAGCGTACACCTTAGCACCATTTGATGATGCAGGTGGACACGTAAACCCGAATGCAGGATATCACTATCATGCAGCTACTGGAGTAAGTACTACTATCGCTCAAGCGGATGGTCATCCTGGAATGATCGGTTATGCAATGGATGGTCATGCAATCTATGAAAGATTAGATAGCGATGGAAACGAACCTACTGATCTAGATGAATGTCGTGGACATTATGATGATATACGAGGATATCATTACCATGTTGATTATGCAGGTAATAATAACTTCATCAACTGTATGGGTGGAGCATATGCACAATAATAATTAATTAATAATTGGGGCTCCGTGCACTTGCATGGGGCCCCTTTTTATACACAAAATATGAAATTCATTTGCTTCTTCTTATCATTCTTTTTTTCAAGCCTAGCCGTTGCTCATCAACCAGATATCTCATCCACGATGTTGGCTGATAAAGGGGATGGAACTTGGGTATTACAAATAAGAGCTGCACTTACCGCATTCGAATATGAAGTGAAATATTCGAATCAGGATAATGCGTACGAGTCTCCAGAAGAGTTCAAAGCTTTGATCGCAAAATTGGTAGAAAATAAAATGGCTCTATCGATAAATAACGTACCAGTCCAATTTGATAATGCTATCGTAAAGCTAGGACATGAGACTAGTGTATTATATACAATAGCTGCCCTCGACAAACCTGTTTCGAAAATTGATATTACACAAAAGACATTTGAGAATATTAGTAAAAACAGAAGTGCATTTGTGATCATGAAAAAAGGTGCAGATCCACAACAGTTTATTCTTGACAAAAGTAATGAACACGCAATCACACTAAACTTTGAAGGTGATAAATTTGTGTCTACTCAAGGGACAGAAGTCACTGAAAACAATAAATATTATTGGAAATATGCAGTTGGGTTCTTATTATTAGTCTTTATAATTTTCTTCGCAGTCTATAAAAGGATGAAGTCCTAAATAGTTAGAAATACAAATACAGTCCTTAAACAAATTGACAATAAAAATTCTGTCAAACAGTTAATTCTTCTCAAGTATCTTTACCTTTTCGTTGAGTA
>JALZWI010000199.1 GCA_023299895.1 Arenicella sp.
TCTTAACCGGTTACCCACCTGAAGACCTTTTGTTAAGGCCGGGCTTTAATGCTCGAGTTGAAGAGCAATTACAACGTTTATGTGATTCCGTTAGTGGCATCGACTTAGTTGTTGGTTATCCGAAAAAAACAGCAGCTGGTTTATTTAATATAGGCGCTTTGATTGTTGATGGCAAAATTGTACATGAGTATAAAAAAATCAAATTACCGAATTACAGCGTGTTTGATGAAAAGCGATACTTTTTAGCAGGTGACCAGCCCTGTGTTATTGACTACAAAGGCATTAAGCTCGGCCTAACTGTGTGCGAAGATATTTGGCACGACGGCCCAATAGAAGAGGCAGTTGCTCAAGGCGCTCAAATCATTCTCAATATCAACGGTTCTCCCTATCACGCTAATAAAATCCCTGAGCGTCGAAACGTCGTGTGTGCACGTGCCAAGGCAACTAATACCCCGGTTATCTATGTTAATCAAGTTGGTGGACAAGATGAGTTAGTTTTTGATGGCGCTTCGTTTGCGACCGACAGAAATGGTGAAGTGGTCCATCAAATGGCCAGCTTCAGCGAAGCGTTAGGCGAGGTCAGAGTAACCTTAACGGATGATTGTGTTGAGATTGCGGGCTCACAATTAATCCCTGAATCTGATTATCATGAAAGCATTTATAACGCCTTAGTCTTAGGCGTGCGAGATTACGTTAAGAAAAATGGGTTTAGTGGAGTCGTTATTGGTTTGTCCGGCGGTATCGATTCAGCATTAACCACGACCATTGCTGTGGATGCTTTAGGCGCTGATAATGTTGATGTGATCATGATGCCATTTCGCTATACATCAGACATCAGTAAGCATGATGCACACGCTGAGGCAGAAGCGTTAGGCATTAAATACCACGTTATTTCTATTGAACCAATGTATGACGCGTTTATGCGGCAATTAGCCCCCATTTTTGAGGGCATGGAGCAAGACACTACTGAAGAAAATATTCAGGCGCGCTGTCGTGGTTTAACTTTAATGGCGTATTCGAATAAAACTGGGCGTATGGTTCTAACAACTGGCAATAAGAGTGAGATGTCAGTCGGTTACGCAACGCTTTATGGTGATATGGTTGGTGGTTACAACGCGATTAAAGATGTGCCTAAGGTCTTGGTTTATGAACTAGCCAAGTATCGCAATACGATCTCACAAGTAATTCCTGAACGAGTCATAACGCGAGAGCCATCAGCTGAGTTACGCCCCGATCAAATTGATCAAGACAGTCTACCTCCGTATGAAATTTTAGACCCAATTCTAGAGCTTTATGTGGAACAGGATTGCCCACCCAAAGAAATAGTAGCGCAAGGTTTTAGTTCAGAGTATGTATCTCAAGTGATACGCATGGTAGATCGAAATGAGTATAAGCGTCGTCAAGCCGCGCCTGGCGTACGAATTACCAAACGAGCTTTTGGAAGAGATCGGCGTTACCCGATCACCTCGGGTTTTCGTCCAAAGATAGACTGGTAGTGGGGCCTTTAATAGAATGGATCAAGCATTCTAGGTAGGAAGAATTTTTAACCAGAAAACGGATTCAAGCGGCGCAATAAACTTCTCTTTTCAGTTTTTAATGGTTCTGCATCGTTCTCAGGGAAGTTTTCTAACAACATAGCGTGGGTACTTTTTGCTAAGTCATTTAGACCCATTTGCAGATAGGTCTTTTCCATCAATATCAGTGCTTGTTCAACAGCTGGAGAAGTTTCATATTGATAAATAATATGTTTGCTGCGATTTAATGAAGCCACATAAGTTTCATGATCATAGTAATAATTGGCAATGGCTAACTCGCGATCAGCTTGAGCATTGTTTAAAAAAACTAGCCGTTGTTTGGCGTCATCAGTATAAATACTATTCGGGTAGCGACGTATTAACTCATTAAAAGCTTCTTCCGAGTCTCGATAAGGCTGCGGGTCGCGTACATTAAGGTTTTTACCAGTAATAAACTTGTCTAGTGAAGTCTGCTTTTTTTCAAAACTAGCGACACCTTTCATGTAATAAGCGTAGTCGACATTTGAGTGAGTAGGATAAAGCTGAACAAAATTATCGGCGGTGCTTATTGCGTCTTCAATTCGATTGAGTTTGTCGAAGGCAAAAATCATATCCAATTTGGCTTGTTCAGTGTACTCGCCGAATGGGTAGTTAGCTTCCAAAGCACGATAATACTCAATCGCAAAGGAATAATTACCTCGGTTCAATGCTTCCTTGCCTTGATTGTAAAGACGCTCGACATTTTGTTGTGCGATATCATCGGACGATATTTCATTTTTATTGGCACAACCGACTAACAGCGTCAGTATACAAATAAGGCTCAATGTTTTTAAATTCAGGCAAACGCGCATAACAAGTTTCATTCAGTTATTATTAGATCTATAGCATAACTCGAAAGAACAATCACTGGAAGGCAAATAAGGCTTTGAATAATTACATAAAGTACAACTATATTGTGCCAGAAGACATGGTTGGCCAACGTATTGACAAAGCTCTGGCCTCGCTGTGTACAGATTACTCACGCAGCTCGATTCAGAACTGGAT
>JALZWI010000200.1 GCA_023299895.1 Arenicella sp.
TATTGCTCGTCAACTTGGCAGCTCACGCTTAAAAATTAACGCTCAAGCACAAGACATCCATGATTTTTTTGCTCGTAACAATGACTCAAAAGAATATTTAAGAAACACAATCAAGGAATCATACAAACGCAGCCACTGCGACAATATACGTAGCCTAATATCGATTGATTCAGTGTTGGACATTCTTGGCGAAACGGCTTATCGATTGCGCAACAACCAACGAGATGATTTATTTGATATTGAATTACTAGAAGAAATTGCTTGGCACATCGACGATCGATATAAACAATACTTGATCATCGAGCCTAAAACTCATAACCCTCAGCGCAATGCTCAAGTTGTTTCGTTCCCTAACTATAAAATACGTATCGCAAACTCTCGTTTGTAAAAAGACCTATTAGAACCACTAGAATTGTTCGAGTCTGGCTCGTTAAGCCAATATTGCCTGCAGCTCATCTTCATCAATTATTTTAATTCCTAACTGCTCGGCTTTAGTCGCCTTGTTACCAGCATCTGCGCCTACAACAACAATGTCTGTCTTCGCTGAAACACTGCCAGCAACCTTAGCACCCAAAGCTTGTAGTTTTTTCTTGGCTTCTCCTCTTGTTAGCGATTGCAAAGAGCCCGTCAAGACAATTGTGGTGTTAGCGAGAGGTAATTCTGCGTTATCCATTTCTTTGATTGGCGTGATTTCAGGATAGCGAATACCCATTTCATGCAACGCCTGAATGACTGCACGATTATTATCATCAGTCAAAAAAGCAACAATACTACTTGCAACAATTGGGCCAATATCTGACAGTGTTTGTAAGAATTCTTCATCCGCTTGCATCAACTCATTCATATTGATAAAGCTATTCGCTAATTGTTCTGCGGTTGTTTCGCCTACCTGTGAAATACCTAATGCGTATAAAAATTTAGCAAATTCGGTACGTTTACTTTGTTCAATAGCGGTTAATAAATTTTGTGCCGATTTTTCAGCAAAGCCTTCTAGCTCAAGGATTTGGTGGTACTCAAGTTTATATAAGTCTGCAACATTATTGAGCAAACCAAGATCAACCAAAGAATCGACAATACGATCTCCCATGCCATCAATGTCCATTGCCTTTCTAGCGACAAAATGTTTGATCGCTTGTTTTCGCTGAGCTGGACAGATTAATCCACCACTGCATCTCGCGATAATACCCTCACCCTCGAAGACTACGGCTGAATCACATATAGGGCAGATTTGAGGAAACTCATAAGCCCGCGAAGTATTTGGTCGTCGCTCTAAATCAACTGAGACGATTTGCGGAATAACATCACCTGCCCTGCGCACAATAACAGTATCGCCAACTCTGACACCAAGCCGTTTCACCTCAGAGGAGTTATGTAAGGTAACATTAGAAACAGTTACCCCACCGACAAATAGTGGCTCCAAGCGTGCAACGGGCGTAATAGCTCCAGTTCGACCGACTTGCACATCAATCTCTTTTATTTTTGTGCTTTTTTCTTGTGCAGGAAATTTATGTGCCATGGCCCAACGTGGTGCTTTAGCAATAAAACCAGCTTGCGACTGCCAATCAAGCCTGTTTAATTTATAAACAATGCCATCAATCTCATATTCCAACTGCGCTCTACGCCCCGATAAGGATGCGTAATAATCAATACAGTCTTGTGCGCCTTGTACAACTTCAATCAAAGGGCAAACAGGAAACCCCAAACCAGCGAGCCTTTGCAACATTTCATAATGAGTACTGGCAAATAAAGAATCACTGATGACACCAACCGAATAAATATAAATATCTAACGGGCGATTAGCGGTAATTTTGCTATCCAGTTGACGCAAGCTTCCTGCCGCGGCATTTCGGGGATTGACAAATGTTTTTTTATCTTTCGCTTTCTGTGTTTCATTCAACCGCTCAAAGCCTGCGTGCGAAATAAACACCTCACCTCTGACTTCGAGTTGTTCAGGCGCATTTTCAATTCTCAACGGAATACTGTGAATGGTTTTAACATTTTGCGTAATATCCTCACCGATCTTGCCATCACCACGCGTTGCTGCGTAAGCGAGAATACCATTACGGTACATAATACTGACTGCTAAACCATCAAGTTTTGGTTCAGCAACATACTCAAAAACAACATCCGGTTGCTGATCTAACTGTTTATGTAACCTGCGATCAAAATCGAAAATATCATCCGATTTAAAACCATTACTTAATGACAACATCGGCAGTTCATGAGCAATTTGAGTGAACTCTGCTAATGGTTGTGAACCAACTCGTTGCGATGGCGAATCAGAGTCCTGCCAATCTGGGTTTTGATTCTCTAAAACCAATACCTCCTGCATAAGCTGATCGTATTCATAATCACTGATACTGGGCGAATCAAATTTATAATACCGTTCATTATGCCAATTTATTTGAGCTATTAACTGCTGATAACGAGCCGATGGCTTAATCTGTTTTGTCATGCGCTTAAGTCCACATCCATCTAAAACGGCTACTTAAAATAGTTTTTTACAAACAGAATCGCCAGGCACTAATCCGTCCTGCTGCATGCTAAAAGAAATGTCTGATATCTGCTGTGTTAACACAGAATAAGAGCGCTGAGTCATCACCTTGCCGTCTTTATCAACCACTTTACC
>JALZWI010000201.1 GCA_023299895.1 Arenicella sp.
TTTTTTTTGAGGGAAAAAGTGCCTACATTTGCAGCGATTTTGGAACCAGCGTTTAAAAACCAGATTTCTGGCTGACAAGCACTGACAATCAAGCAATTTAATGGGCAAACTTTCCTTTCTTACGGCGATTTTTCTTCTTGTTTTTGGAATGAGCTATGCGCAGCATGATCATGACGGACATGATCACAGTGGTCACGATCATAGTGGACATGACCATAGCGGACATGATCATGGGAAAAAAGAGAAAAAAGCCCTAAAAAGAAACTCAAAGCAACTACAACAGCAGAGAAATGCTAATTCTCGTGCAGGGCAAGGACATGGCGATCATGCTCATCAAGATCATGCAGGTCACGGACACGGTCATGTACATGGACCTAACGAATGCGGGATGGCAGCAGAAGATCCTACTACCTTCGATGCAGCCAAAGTTGCCTTTCACCACATTTCAGATCAAAATATATACAGCATAGGTCCTTGGCACTTTCCATTACCATGTATCGTGAAAGATAACGAAGGGTGGCATTTCTTTTCATCAGGAAAATTTAAAGCGGATCATCATGGTAATGCTCACTATGCATATAATGGGTATACCTTGTATGAGGGATCATTGAGAAGAGTGGTCACGCCAGGTTTTCCAAAAGGTAAAGTTCCATTAGCGCACGGAGATATGGGTGTAATGTCATTGGCGCATCCATCTACAGGTAAGCCAGTAGATGTTGTACATATTTGCCACAATGCTAAATTGTACCAATGCGATAATAAGAGTACTGCGGATATGGGATTATTTGGAGGTGGAATTACTTCATTCTATGATTTTTCTATCACCAAGAATGTAACAGCGATGTTAATCGTTTTTGCTTTCCTCACATTTGTTCTATTGAGAGTAGCAAAAGCCTATAAGACAAGAGCAGGTATGGCTCCAACGGGCATGCAAGGTTTTATCGAGCCGATCATCGTATTTATTCAAGATGAGGTTTGTAAGCCGTTTCTTGGACATGCGTGGGAAAAATTCACTCCATTTTTATTGTGTATCTTTTTCTTTATCCTTGGTTTGAACTTATTTGGTCAGATTCCATTTTTCGGAAACGCCAATGCATCAGGTAACTTAGCAGTGACGGCGATACTTGCCATATTTGCATTTATTGTTACGAATATCAATGGTAACGGACACTACTGGCAGCATATCTTTTGGATGCCAGGTCTTCCATTTATAGTAAAGCTAATTATTACGCCTGTTGAGATCGTAGGTAACTTTATCTTGAAGCCAGCGACGCTGATGCTTCGTTTGTTTGGAAACATTACTGCGGGTCACATTGTAGTGGTGATCTTTGTAGGATTAATATTTATATTCGGTAAGAATGGTGCTAATGTAGGTGCAGCATGGGGAACAACGATAGCTTCTGCTTTATTGACCTTATTTATGATGGCATTAGAGTTATTGGTAGCCTTGATCCAAGCATTTGTATTTACTATTTTGACAGCTTCATATATCGGCGCTGCTACTGAAGAGCACGCACACTAATTGAGAATTGTTGAAAAGCAGAAGTGCTTTTCTTTAATATAGGGCTTTGGCCCAAAGATATTTTTTAACCATTTTAGTTTTTATACTATGACTGGAACGTTAGCAGCTATTGGAGCTGGATTAGCAGTATTAGGCGCTGGCTATGGAATCGGTAAGATCGGTTCTTCAGCTATGGAAGCCATCGCACGTCAACCTGAAGCAGTAGGTGACATCCGTGCAAACATGATCTTGACTGCAGCCTTGATTGAGGGTGCTGCAGTAATTGCGATTATCTTATCTTTCTTCGGAGGAGCATAAGAATCACAAAAAAACCTAGTTGAGTTGCAGCGATTGGCTGTAGCTCAACTTTTTAAAAGCTAAACAATTATGGAAATGATATTCTTATTAGACTTTAGTCCTATCAAACCAGATTTTGGTTTGTTTTTCTGGACGACTCTTATCTTCGGAATTTTCTGGTTGATGGTTGGAAAGTTTGCTTTCGGCCCTATCAAAGATGCTTTGAAGTCACGAAACGGTGATATCCAAGATGCACTGGATCAAGCAGCTAAAGCAAAAGAAGAAATGGCTAATCTTAAATCTGAGAATGAAAAGATAATAGCGCAAGCTAGAGAGGAAAGATCGCAGATTTTAAAAGAAGCTAAGGATACCAAAGATAATATCATCAAGGAAGCACGTGATACGGCTAAAACTGAAGCGAACAGAATCATGGAATCTGCTCAGCTAGAAATCAGTGGCCAAAAGAAAGCCGCTATGGTAGAAGTGAAGAATATGACAGGGCTGATGGCTATCGAGATCGCAGAGAAAGTAATACGTAAGGATCTTAAGGCGGATCAAAGCCACGCCTCATTAGTAGACTCATTAGTGAATGAATTGAAATTAAACTAAGCTCATGTCTGCAAAAAGAATAGCTTCAAGATACGCAAAATCACTTTTAGACTTAGCCAAGGAATCTAATAACTTGGAGGTAGTTTTTAGTGATATGCAGTCGCTCGAAAAAGCAGTAGAGAATAGAGATCTCTATTTGATGCTCAAGAGCCCGATCATCAATACTAAAAAGAAAAAAGACGTTGCTACCAAAATATTTGGAGCAAACTTTGATAAAATGTCTTCTGCATTTATTGATATTATTATCACTAAAGGTAGAGAAGAACACTTACCAGAGATAGCAACTGAATTTATAGCGCAGTACAATACATACAAGAGTATATCTTCTGCTGTATTGACTTCTGCAACTCCGCTTACTGAAGCTGCTCTAGCGAGTATTAAAGCTAAGCTGCTGGAAAGTAACATCACCAACGAAACGGTTAACATCACAACCAAGGTTGATCCTAACATCTTGGGCGGATTCATCATCGAGGTTGGAGATAAATTGTACGACGCGAGCGTTGCACACAAATTAGAAACATTGAAAAAACAGTTCGCAGGACAGTCCTGAGAACCTCACATTTGATATTTTAAAATTTTAAAAATATAGCAAAATGGCTAATATTAAACCAGGCGAAATTTCTGCGATACTTAAAGAACAATTATCTGGATTCAAGACAGAGACTGAATTAGAAGAGGTAGGTACCGTACTTCAAGTAGGAGATGGTATTGCTCGTGTTTATGGTCTCACAAAAGCTCAGGCTGGTGAATTGGTAAAGTTTGACACCAATGTTGAAGCTATCGTTCTTAATCTTGAGGAAGATAATGTCGGGGTTGTATTGATGGGAGAAGCAGACGGTATCAAAGAAGGATCTACTGTACGTCGTACAGGTAGAATTGCTTCTCTAAATGTAGGTGAAGGTATGGTCGGTAGAGTAGTTAACCCGTTGGGTGAGCCTATCGATGGTAAAGGACCGATCACTGGTAAACTATATGAGATGCCTCTAGAGCGTAAAGCACCTGGTGTTATCTATAGAGAGCCTGTAGCTGAGCCATTACAGACGGGTATCAAAGC
>JALZWI010000202.1 GCA_023299895.1 Arenicella sp.
AAACCCATTGCTGTCTCTGGAAGTGACCGCACCACAAAATCAATAAATTCATTGACGCTTTGTGGTCGATCTGACGACGTTAAGCTACTAGCCTGATCTATTGCCTTGACTAGGTTATTCCTATAATACTTTGCATGTGTTTCAAACAGCGGTCTTAATGTATCTTTTTTAAGTCGTTTTACCGCTGATGGCGGGGACTTATGTGTGATACAAGCACGCATGGTCATCGCGACGGCATAGATGTCGGAGGCGAAACTTAACTGAGTCTTTTCATGTTGCTCTGGAGCCGAGTAACCGTGAGTAAGAGTATGAACCTTGTGTTTTTTTTTGGATGGAAACTTATAAGCCGCACCCAAGTCAAGAATCAGTGGTACACCGGTCGATCGCAATAAAATATTGCTAGGTTTGATATCTAAATGCAAAAAACTATTTTTATGAACTTCTTTTAAACCCGCTAAGACCATACTGAACATGCTCAGAATAAATTCCTCATCAGGAACATAATCAGTGTTTTTAATAAACCAGCGAAGATCCTTACCTTGTTCATAACGCATTACTAGGTAGGCAGTATTGTTAAGCCGAAAAAAGTTAGAAACATTAACAATGTTAGGGTGTTCAATTTGCGACAAGGTTAAGCCTTCGTCAAAAAAGCGCTTTAATCCAATATGATACTTGTGCTCCTCTTCGGGAGGATACGCACGTAACGAAGAATCTCGCTTACGACGCATACAGTTAGTTGCATAAAATTCTTTAATGGCAACAACATTGTTTGTCTCAGTGTCCAGAGCGCTATAAACCACGCTGAAGCCACCCACTCCAATAACCTTACCAATTTTATACTGTTCAATCATTGTATTTGGCTGAAGTGGTATTGCTGGTATTGAGTCCGTTTTTGGTTTAAGAATGCTCATAGAGGTATTATAGTCACTCTACAATCAAAGCAGCAAACCTAATTGCGTAAAATCATAATTTATGTGGAGTAAAAATGACCAAAAGTATGACCGCCTATGCACAGGCAAGTACCCAGACCGAGCTAGGCGAACTAAGTTGCGAATTACGTAGTGTCAATCATCGTTATTTAGATATCGCACCCCGCATGCCAGAAGAACTCAGAGTGCATGAATCACTACTTCGTGAAACCATCACCGAAAAACTAGCGCGTGGCAGAATCGATTGTTTCATCCGGCTCAAAGAAAATAGCACAACTAGCCTAGAGCCCAATACGCCAACGGCAGCACAATTACAGTTATTACTAACCGCCATGCAAGAACAAGTCCCTTCGATGCAAGCAATTCGCGCAATTGACGTGCTCAGATGGCCTGGCGTATTACAGTCAAAACAAGCAGACCCCAAGCTGATGAAAAAGTCGTTGTTAAGCGTCGTTTCACAGGCATTGGAAGAGTTAATCGTTGCGCGCGAGAAAGAAGGCGCCAAAATGGCTGAATTGATTCACAAGCGCTTGAATGATATGACGGAAATTCTAGGCACTGTGGTCAAATTAGTGCCAGAAATTTCTCAGCAATACCGCAAACGACTAGAAGAAAAAATGGCCGATATTCTCGATAAACTAGATTCCACTCGCTTAGAGCAAGAAATGGTGCTCTTTTTACAAAAAACAGATGTTGCAGAAGAACTCGATAGACTCGAGGTACATATCGCTGAAGTTGCTTCTGTGGTTGCCAAGCCAGAACCCGCAGGCCGGCGACTCGATTTTCTAATGCAAGAACTTAACCGAGAAGTGAACACATTAGGTTCTAAATCTCAGGACCAAGGGCTTACTAAGGCCTCAGTTGATTTAAAAGTACTTATAGAGCAAATGCGTGAACAGGTTCAAAACATCGAATAAAAAATACCCAAATAGGAATAATTCGCATTTACATTAAGTTTTTTCACGTTTATAGTTTGCCTGATTTTCTCTATTTTAATGTAACCAGTGATGCGAAAAATCTTTTTAGTTGTTTTTATTACATTGTTCACTGATTTTGCTTGGTCTGACGATGTCGATGTTGTAAAGCCAACCACTGATTTTTCCAAAGCAGAGCCTTATGAGGCTTTGCCTGCGGGTGCGTTGACGCATCAGAAAAAATTGAATGCCAATGTGTTTTCACATGCCTCTGCCAATATGAGTTTTGAGCGTGAGCTCGATTTTAAAATTGGTAATGCATTTTTTCGTCGCATTTGGGTGTCGTCACCAGCGTCTACCAATGCCAGTGATGGCTTAGGGCCATTTTTTAATGCGCGGGCTTGTCAGCGGTGTCATATCAAGGATGGTCGTGGGCACGCACCGAGTTCTGCTGATGACAATGCAGTGTCAATGCTGATGCGTTTAAGTATTCCTAAGTCAGCGGAGTCGTCTGAGCAAGCTTTAACCGCCGCGGATCCAGTTTACGGTGGGCAGTTACAGGATTTTTCGGTTGCGGGGGTGAATGCCGAAGGTCAGATAGCCATTGATTATATTGAAACTCCAGTAAAACTTAATGGTGGTGAAGTCGCCAGCTTGCGTAAACCAAGTTATTCGATCAAGAACTTAATGTATGGTGATTTACATAGAGATATTATGTTGTCACCCCGCGTTGCGCCGCAGATGATTGGCTTAGGCTTGTTGGAAGCGATTGCAGAAGATGATATTTTAAAGAGACAAGATATCGAAGACGCTAATGATGATGGTATTTCAGGAAAGGCGAATATTGTTTGGAGCGCCGCTGAACAAAAGATGATCTTGGGACGTTTTGGCTTAAAGGCTGGCCAAGCAACACTAACAGATCAAAATCAGGCGGCGTTTAATGGCGACCTTGGTTTGTCTACGCCATTGCAAACAAATGCTCATGGTGATTGTACGTCAGCACAACAAGAATGTTTGCGTATGCCACACGGTAAAGACCCACAACCTGGCGAGAACGCTGAAGCTTTAGAAGTCAGCGCTGAGGTGGTTAACCAAGTGCTGCATTACAGTCGTAATTTGGCTGTTCCTGCAAGACGCGAAGAAAGTGCCCCAGATGTATTGGCGGGCAAAAAATTGTTTTATCAAAGTAATTGTATTGGCTGTCATACGCCTAAGTTCATTACACCAAGAGTAACAGCGGCTCCAGAACAGGCACGACAGTTGATCTGGCCATATACTGATATGTTATTGCATGACATGGGTGAGGGTTTGGCCGATAATTCACCTGAAGGCTTAGCGGATGGTCAAGAGTGGCGGACGCCGCCATTGTGGGGCATTGGATTGACACCTCTAGTCAATGAACACAGTCAATATTTGCATGATGGGCGCGCGCGCAATTTATTAGAGGCGATACTTTGGCATGGCGGTGAAGCTGAAGATTCCAAGCAACAAGTGGTTAATATGACGCGAGATGAACGAACAAAATTAATAAAATTTATTGAGTCGTTATGAGAAAAATTATTTTGCAAGTCTCATTGTTGTGTTGGGTTTACAGTTCAGTCAACGCACAAGAATTTGATTGGCTAGAAAGTAATGTTGCCGTCGCTAATAAACACATCGTACCGAAATATCAAGCGGTCGCACTTGCTGCGGATGCTTTAGATGAGAGCGTTAATGCGATGTGCGCCAGCAAACCTGCTCTGGTAAGTGAGCAAGTCGTAAATGCTTATGGCGATTTGTTTTTAGCTTGGGCGCAAATACAGCATGTTAAATTTGGTCCAGTAAGTTTTCTAAAGCGTTATGAACGTTTCCACTATTGGCCAGACAAACACAACGTTGGTTCGCGACAATTACAACGCTTAATAGCGAGTCTTGATGATGGTTCTTTGGATGCAGCTGAATTAAATATGCCCAACAAGAGCGTGAGCCTGCAAGGCTTGAGCGCATTGGAACGTTTGTTTTTTTCTAAGCAGCAAAGTTTGACTGAGACTCAGTGTTTTTTAAGCATTGAAATTGCTAAAAACTTGCAAGAGATCGCTAAAGAAGTTGATCAAAGTTGGCGTCTGGCACCGGTAGAATTTGCCAAAGAATTTGAACTGGCTGGTAGAGAACAAGGCACTTACGGATCAAGTCTTGAAGTCTCCACAATGTTAGCCAACGCCTTAGCAACACAGCTACTAATAATTGCTGAATATAAATTGGGTCAAGCCTTGCCTAAAAAAGAGGATGGCCGTGTTTATCAAAGAGAATTAGAGGCTTGGCAAAGTGAATTGTCATTAAACATTCTTGAACAGTCTTTGAGCAGTTTGAATGAATTTTATTCACTCGCTTTTTCTCCAAGAACTAACGCTATAAACCCAACCTTAGATAAAAAAATACAACAGCAATTTGCACATGCGATAAGCCTAAGCCAAGATTTTGATGAGCCGTTGATAAAAGTCATTGTTAAGCCCGATGAATTATCTAAAGTGGTTAACTTACAAGCTGCGGTGGTGCAGTTGGAGGCTGTTATTCGTTCTGAACTTTTTGCAGAACTCGGTTTCGCAACACAGTTTAATTCTTTGGACGGCGATTGATCAAAATGAACAGAGATTTATTTGTCTCAAGGCTTTTTAATCGCTCAAGACTGTTTAATGAAAGCGCTCAAGGCTGTTTATTGAAGCCTGCTCAAGGCTATCCTCTATGTTAAAAAGACGTCGTTTTTTAACTCAGTGCTTGGCTGCGCCTCTGCTGATAAATTACTCTCCTAAATTAACAGCAGCCAGCCGCAATACAAGTTCTAGTATTGCTTACTTGGCCGCGGCTCAATCTAGATTGGGTGAATATTCGCTACAGTGTTTCAATCATGGAAATGAGATACTTGCCGAGCATGAGATTCCGTCTCGTGGGCATGGTTTTAGTATAAGCCCGCAAGGCCACATTGCAGCAATTGCTCGTCGCCCTGCAGACTTTTGTCTTATTTTAGATCGCAGTGGTAATAAACTTACTGAGTTTAGCGCTCATGACGGTCGTCATTTTTACGGCCATGGCGTGTTTGATAGCAATGGAGACTATCTATACCTAACGGAAAATGATTTTGCACAGGCGCGAGGCGTTATCGGCATTTATGAGGTACGAAATAATTATCAACGAATAGGCGAGTTTGATAGCTATGGTGTTGGCCCTCATATGGTTCAGTTAGATAACACTGGCAGCCAGTTAATTGTCGCGAACGGTGGTATCGAAACACACCCCAACACCGGGCGTAAAAAGCTCAACTTAACGACCATGCAACCATCGATGGTTTTTATCGATTTGCGGTCTGGTGACCTCGTCAGAAAGACGCAACTGAGTCCCCAATATCATAAAAATAGTATCCGTCATTTTTCTATTGCCACCGACAACACCATTTATATCGGTTTGCAAAATGAGGGCGGTGATAAGTCAGCAGCTTTATTAGCAAAACTGTCTCCAACTAGTTCAATGATAGAGAAAATGACTCTGACAGAGCCTGAGGCCAGAAAACTGAACAACTACGTAGGTGATATTTGTTTGGATCAATCACAGCAGTTTTTAGTTGCCTCTTCGCCTTATGGCAATACATTGTTAATCAAGTCATTAGCAAATAATCAGTATAGTCAGATTGAGGTTGCTGATGTTTGCGCTATAAGTAGTACAACAGTTGATGGCCAGTTTGCAGTTAGTGGCGGTGACGGGATGATTTATTTACTGCAAGTGAGTTTCGCAGAGACTATGCTGACTAACTTAATTGAAATGGCAAATTTTGCTGGTGAACAACATTGGGACAATCATATCCTTGTTATTGATGGATCTTATATTTAAAAGTGTACGATTTCGCGTAAAATACCCGCAAACTGATTCTTATCATTCAATCTAAGTTATCCCCCTTTATTTCGACATATTTAAGAGTAAAACGTGAACGGTAAACTTTTTATTATTTCGGCGCCGTCAGGTACTGGTAAAACCAGCTTGGCGAGGGCTTTGATCGCGAATAATGACAATGCGATGATGTCAGTGTCACACACCACCAGGCAAAAACGTGCAGGCGAAGTTGACGGCATTGATTATTTTTTCGTCGATCAAAGCGAATTCATTAAAATGGTCAGCGGCAACGTTTTTTTGGAGTATGCACAGGTTTACGGTAATTATTACGGCACTTCCAAGCTGTCAGTACAAGAAATGCTCTCCAAAGGTATGAATGTCCTGCTGGATATTGATTGGCAGGGCGCTCGAAGTGTGCGTGATCAAGTGCCCGATGCGATTAGTATTTCGATTTTACCGCCGAGTATTGATGAGCTAGAGCGACGCCTACGTTGTCGTGGTAGCGATACCGAAGACGTGATTCGCAGTCGAATGAACCAAGCAATAGACGAAATGAAGCATTGTGATGAAGCTGACTTGATTGTTTTAAATGACGATTTTAATTCAGCTTTAGATGATTTAACGATGATACTTCAAGGACAAAGTGATAGTATACGCGCCCTAGATGTCAACCTAGATGAGCTTTTTGAAGAATATACTAAATCTCATTGACCGGCTGATTAGAAAATATAGAGAAACAAAAAGGTATTAAAGATGGCACGAGTAACTGTCGAAGATTGTTTGAATAATGTAGATAACCGTTTCCAATTAGTGTTGGTAGCAACTAAACGTGCACGTCAACTTTCACTTGGCGCACAAGCTCTGGTTGAAGAACAAAATGACAAGCCAACAGTGTTAGCGTTACGTGAAATTGCTGAAGGTCATGTAACACGTGACATTTTAGATGAATCAATCGAAGAAGAAATCTTGGAGTTCATTACCGAAGAAGAAACTGAAGAAGAAACCTCTGAGCCGACTGAGCTAGATGCCTTGACGGCTGCTTTGCAGGCAGAGTTGGCCGGTGGTACTGCGGCTGCTGAAATTGCAGAATCTTCGGATGACTTTTCAGATGAGAAAGAAGCGACTGAGTAACATTATAACGCTAACTCATAAAGGGAATTTAGAGAGAATTTTTTCGCGTTATATATTTTAAAGGTCAACGGACTTGGCCAATATGACCTTACGGAAGATCGATAACTATGGCTAATAACGTAGCCAAGCGTATTTTTTCTCAATCGCCAGAGAAGGCGATGCGAGCCGTTTGTAAAGGACGACTCGCATCTTATCTGTCTGAAGATGCGATAAACGATATTTTTCGAGCCTATCAGTTTGCTGAAAAAGCACACCGCGGTCAGGTTAGACGTACTGGTGAGAATTATATTTTTCACCCAATTTCTGTTGCCGATACGTTGGCCGAATTACAAATGGATACGTGCTCAATCATGGCGGCGTTGCTGCACGATGTGATTGAGGACACCCCTACCTCTAAAAAAGACATTGAAAAGCATTTTGGCGAAGACGCGGCTAGATTAGTTGACGGCGTCAGTAAGATTGGTCAAATTAGCTTTGACAGTCGAGAGCATGCTGAAGCTGAGAATTTTCGTAAAATGTTGATGGCCATGTCAGAAGATGTACGCGTGATGATTATCAAGCTGGCTGATCGTTTACATAATATGCGGACCTTGGAGGTAATGAAGCTTGAAAAACAACAGCGGATTTCACGTCAAACTCTAGATATCTATGCGCCTATTGCCGAGCGTTTAGGTTTGTATCACTGGGCACGTGAATTACAAGATTTATGTTTCCGCTATTTATACCCCAAGCGCCATCATGCCATTAGTAAAGCTTTAATGGATCGAGAAGGTAATCGAAAATTGATCATCGAAAACCTTCGAAAATCCTTATCAAGCACAATGACGGATGCCGGCATTGGTGATTTTTCTGTTCAAGGACGACGTAAAACTGTTTTTAGCATCTATAAAAAGATGGAGAAAAAGCGCCGTTCATTTAAAGAACTGCATGACATCTATGGATTTAGAATTATCGTCGATAAGGCGGATGATTGTTACCGAACCTTAGGTGTAATTCATAATGCCTATAAACCTATTTCTGGGCGATTTGTTGATTACATAGCCATTCCCAAAACCAATGGATATCAATCTTTGCATACGGTTGTCTTTGGTCCCTATGGCGACAACATCGAAGTACAGATTCGTACCAAAGAAATGGACAAAATTGCTGAGGCTGGTGTTGCTGCTCATTGGGCATATAAGTCTGACGATGAAAACACAGAGGCTACTAGCCATTTAGCAAGGCAGTGGTTATTGGACTTGCTTGACCCAGCGCATCACATCGGTAATCCGGTTGAGTTTCTTGAACATCTTAAATCGGATTTATATCCAGATGAAGTGTATGTCTTTACACCCAAAGGTGATATCAAAAAAATGCCGCGCGGCTCTACCGCATTGGACTTCGCATTTGCAGTGCACTCTGATGTTGGTATTCATTGTACAGGCGCGCGAATTAACCATGCCTTAGCCACCTTACCGACCGTTTTGCACAATGGTGATCGGGTAGAAATTATTACCTCGTCGCGAGCTAGACCGAATACTGCTTGGCTTAATTATGCAGTGACCGCTAGAGCGAGAACCCATATTCGAAACTTCTTAAAACACCAAACCAATGATGATGCGCTAAAACTTGGTAAACGCTTATTAGCGGGCGCAGTTAAGCAACGCTTTTTTGGCCGTCGCCGCATCACCAAGCACATTCAAACGCAATTACTAGAGGCACTTGATCTAGAGACATGGCCTGAATTGCTCATCGATATTGGCCTAGGTGTGCGCTTGCCGGATATGGTTGCACGACAAATTTCACAGGTCTCTGGTGAGGTTGACTCACATGGTAAAGAAATAGGCGAAGAAGCGCTTGTCATCAAAGGTTCAGAGGGCTTGCTCGTCACGTATTCTCGATGTTGCTATCCAATTCCTGGCGACCCAATTTTAGGCACCTTCACCGCAGGCCATGGTTTGGTTGTGCACACCACTGACTGCCCAAACATTAATGAATTACGCAAACAACCTGAGCGATGTTTGATGGTTGATTGGGACGAAAATATTAACAAAGATTTTCACGTCAAACTACAGATACGAGTAAAGAATGTATCAGGCTCTTTCGCCAAAGTAGCATCGGCGATTGCTGAGAACGGTTCCAATATTAATCATGTAGATACGCATGAAGGCGTAACCAATATCAAGCAAATCGATTTTAATATTGATGTTAAAAATAGATTACAGCTAGCGACCATTATTAAAACCATTCGAAAATTGCCAACGGTGGAAAAAGTCTCCAGGCATAAAGGCTAGCCTTATCTCGTAAACCGAATTTAGTAAATTCTATCCAGTTGTTTTAATCACAAGGCAGTGACAGAATAAGGGAATGAATAAAACAATTATTAATACTAATAAGGCGCCAGCCGCTATTGGCCCTTATTCACAAGCAGTTAAAGTGGCTAATACCGTTTACGTTTCAGGGCAAATCCCGCTGGTGCCTGAGACTGGTGAGGTAATTTCAGATGACTTTACTGAACAAGCCAAGCAAGTGTTTGCTAACTTATCAGCGGTCGCTCAGGCTGCCAATTCAAGCTTAAGTGATGCGGTTAAATTAACTATCTATTTGACTGACTTAAATTACTTCCCTGCATTAAATGACATTATGGCCGAGTGTATGCAAGAACCATATCCAGCACGTGCCGCGGTACAAGTGGCTGCATTACCGAAGGGCGCGCAAATAGAGATTGAAGCAGTTTTGTGTGTCAGTTAAATCGGCTATTGATGAATACTAAGGCAAGGAGTTGTGGCAATGAGTAGGTCAATTAAATGAAAAGGTCTATTAAAGGCAGTAATCAACCAAATCAAGCGGTGACAGCCTTAGTCGGTGTTGGTCCAGCGGTATCTGAAAAACTCGCACGTTTACATGTACGCACCGTGCAAGACGTGTTATTCCATCTGCCGCATCGCTACGAAGACCGCACCTCGGTAACTGACCTAGGGGCCTTATTGCCGAATCTTTCCACCGTGGTCATTGGTCAAGTTGACTTAGCGCAGGTCGTGTTCGGGCGACGACGGAGTTTATTAGTTCGCATTAGTGATGGTACTGGTAGTCTCACTATACGCATGTTCTATTTTTCACGCGCACAGGAAAAAGGCTTTAAGCGTGGGTTGTGGGTGCGCTGTTTCGGCGAAGCCAGACAGGGTTTAAAAGACTACGAAATGATCCATCCTGAGTACCGTATTAGTGCTGAAGAGCCAAAAGGTGGGTTAGATAAAACACTTACCCCCGTTTACCCAACCACAGAGGGCATCAGTCAGACTTTATGGCGTAAGATAAGTGAGCAAGCCTTAAAACAAGCTTTGCCCAATGTGCAAGAGCTGGTCGATGCCGATTGCCTGCCGAGCGAGTTGCAAAGTGCCTATGAGTCGGCATCACTGCAACAAGCCTTAATGGCCCTACATAGACCGGAAGCGGGCACAGGCTTAGAGGCCATGCAACAAGCCAACAGTAC
>JALZWI010000203.1 GCA_023299895.1 Arenicella sp.
TACCTGGTATTCGATTTGTCGCCCTTTGTTTCTTTCGATGATTCTCTCCTTCAATGAATCGACTCATGTTTGGCTCCAATGAAGTAATAGCTTATTATAAACCGTGCGGCCGTTTTCACACAGTCTGTACTCATTTTAGCCATTCAGAGCACATGAATAAAGCGGCTGAAATTAGAAAGAAAGTTTAACTGCTACAAAGTACATGAACGAAAAAAAATTCTTAAAAAAACTAACGCATATAAAACCCTTTGAAGCACCAAAAGATTGCGAGGATATTTTTGAAATTGGCGGCTGCTCTTTCAAAATCGATAATAAACAAACCTCTCTTTATATCGGTAATAGTAAGTACTCTAGAACGTTCATAGCTCATCTTGTGGCGCATGCGATTGACGTTCGAAAAGCACAAAAGAAAAAAATCATATATGACTTCAATGATGATGGGGAAGTCGTTTTATCATTTGCCTTAAACGGTATCTACCATAATGGCGTTCCTACGGCGAACTTGTATTTTGAGGAAAATAAATGTGAGAGAACATCAAGAGGAATAGACGAAGACGGCTTTGATACCTCAGAATTTTCAGGTGAAGTCACACTACGCGACGGCTGGGTTGGTTATAATGGTTATCTCTGGTCAGGTTACGATTATGAATATGTCTTTCCAGTTAACATTGCTAAGCAATTTAAACTGGGTGCACTAGCTTGGAAGCATTACCGTTTCTCATTCAAAGAAGCGCTGCAAGCAGACCCTAAAGTTGTTCGTTATCTAACGGTAGATGTATCAGGTCTAGATAAGTTTCCGACTCAAATATTGGAGTTTTTCAATCTAAAGGAATTGAATATACACACCTTGTATAACGCACCACGTTCTCAAATAGGAATAATTCCCGAGGAGATAGGCGAATTAAAGTCATTGAAAACCCTTAGTATTTCCGGCACTTCTATTGAAGGTCTACCCGAATCAATCGGTTCACTGAAAAAACTCAAATCCCTAAGTATTCAAGATAACTCTTTAACAAGCCTGCCGGAGTCTATTGGAAGACTAACAAAACTCAAGTCACTAAACTTTAGCGATAATTGTTTAATAAGCGTATCTGAGGTGATATTCACTTTTCCCAAACTAGAATACTTATGGCTGTCTGGTAATAAAATCAATGAAATTAGAAGCCGAGTAAGCCTTCCATCTATACGTCTAATAGACCTAAAAAATAACGAACTAACCACATTGCCAGAAAGCCTAGCGCTGCAATCAAGTACCCCCTCGCTGGAGCTCAAGGGTAATCCACTTGAATCTCTACCTCTGGCGTACGACCACCAAATAAAGAATATGGATTTATCTATTGATGATAAAAAACGACTACTTGATTTTTCTTATCTAGGAGCCGATGGTAAGGGTCTATCTACTTGGGATGATGGTATTTACTTTGCACTAGACGACGCTTCGCTTATGAAGCCAGTGGTTAAAGCTATCGAAAAACAAGGCTTGGGTAAGTACTCACGAGCCTTGAGCTCACTTGTAAAGAAGTCGATTGGTTTTTCTTACACTGGTTCAGAAGACTACGCTAATATTGGTAATCATCGTTTTGGTGGCATGCCGGACTTACCCGAAAATATTGCTTACCCCACTTTCGGTGATAAGGGTGACGGAACACCTTATTTCTATGAATTTTTGGCCCAAATTAATTGCAATCTGATCGCTGAATTACAAGATTATTTACCAAGAACCGGAATTCTCTATTTTTTCTTAGAGTCATTTCATAACGTCTATGGTGCACAACGTAATGTAGTAAAGGTTATCCATTGTTCTGACGACGAGAAATTGATTTCAGGTCAGCGATTAAATTTTCATGAAGATGATTACTACGAAATGTTTGAACCCTGTTATAAGGGTTTTAAAGCTGATACTCAAACATCAATAAGTTCGCCAGACTTTTCTGAGAGCCGTTTAAACACTTATTTATTCTCAGGTGATGCGGAGAGTTTGAAAAACGAAAGAGCTTTGCTAAGCAGCGAAGAGCTTTCAGCTTTTAGTTATTCTATCCTTAACTTATTACGCTGTGAACACCAAATTAACGCCTATGCTAACCATCAAAATGAAAGCCCTGAACATGAAGCATCACTAATCTTGAAAGGTACTCCTGAAGACTGGATCATTTTGTTAACAGTCTCATCTGCCGAAGATTTTCGCTGGAGTGACAGCGGTGATCTGTTTTTCGTTATCCATAAAAGCGATCTAGCTAAGCAAGATTTTAGTAACGTATTCTGTACTTTCGGCAGTGGTTAAAAATCGAAATTTTAGTGAAACTCTAATGACCGTTATGGGCAGAGGGTGTGTGAAAACGTCTTAAAAGTTATAATGGATTCATTGCTTGGAGGAGCCACTAATGAGCCGGTTTGTCGAAGGCGAGAATCGCCATCAAAGTACGTTATTTCCAGAGTTATTGGATAATTACATCAGTGAAGATAACTCTGTGAGGTTAGTAGACTTCTTTGTGGATGAACTTGATCTGCTTGGCTTAGGTTTCAAAGGTGTAACGCCTAAAGCAACAGGCCGTCCTTCTTATCATCCAAGCACACTCCTCAAGTTGTACATCTATGGCTACCTGAATCAGATCCAATCAAGTCGCCGATTAGA
The DNA here is from genome assembly GCA_023299895.1 of Arenicella sp. The sequence goes on from JALZWI010000203.1 coordinate 2,633, forward strand.
ACGAGAAGCCAACCGGAACGTTGAGTTGATGTGGCTAACGAGTCGGCTCGCACCTGACTTTAAGACCATTGCTGATTTTCGTAGAGATAACGGAGAAGCGATCAAACGAGTTTGCCGCGAATTTGTTCAATTGTGCGGAAAGCTTAACTTACTGAATGCCAAAATGGTTGCGATAGATGGGAGCCACTTTAAGGCGGTAAACCACCGAGAAAGAAACTTTACGAAAGGTAAGTTGAAACGTCGTTTGGAAAACATAGAAACCAATTTGAATCGATACTTCTCTCAACTTGATCAATTCGATACGGAAGAAGGCGTGCTTGATCGAGGAAAGGTAGAGGATATTCATCAGAATATCGCCAAGCTAAAGAAGCAAATACAAGCGACAAAAGAGCTTCAGGCTCAAGTGCTAAAAGCCCCGAATCAGCAAATATCGTTGACTGATCCTGATGCGCGCTCGATGGCGACATCGTCCCGAGGGTCGGGTTCGGTTGGCTACAACGTTCAATCGGCTGTTGATACAGAGCACCATTTAATTGTTGAGCATGAGGTAACGAATTTAACGACTGATCGGGCTCAGCTATTCAGGATGGCAGGCAAAACTAGAGACACACTTAAGCGTCAGCAACTCTCTGTGCTCGCTGATCGTGGTTACTATAGTGGCGATGAAATTAAAGCCTGCATGGATTCAGGCATTGAGGTTTACGTTCCTAAATCTAAAACCTCGACAAACGGATCACGAGGGATGTTTGATCGTGCTGATTTTAAGTATATGGAGCAAAGCGACGAATATGTCTGCCCAGCGGGAGAGAGCCTCGCTTATCGAACGACGATGCAAAATAACGGCCGACCTCAGCGGCGCTACTGGAGCAAGAATTGTGGTAGCTGCAAACTGAAGTCCAAGTGTACAACAGGAAAAGAGCGCAGGGTTTCTCGTTGGGAACACGAGAAAGTCATTGAAGAGGCTGAGTCGTTATTAACAAAACTTCCAGAGGCCATGCTGATCAGAAAACAGACGGTAGAACATCCGTTTGGCACGATAAAATCATGGATGGGCGCAACGCACTTTCAGATGAGAACACTGAAGAATGTAGGAACCGAAATGAGTTTACATGTTTTGGCCTACAACATGAAGCGAGTGATCAATATTTTGGGCGTGTTACCGATTATGGCGGCGATCGAGTCTTAATAGAGTTGCTTGCTTGATTATCGTAATCCAGAAATTATCACGCCAATGTCGAAAATCGGGTTTTCACACACTCTGGG
>JALZWI010000204.1 GCA_023299895.1 Arenicella sp.
GTATGAAGAGGAACACGTCCTTCTCTGTACCATTCTGAACGTGCAATCTCAGCACCATTCAAACGACCAGAAATCATTACTTTTACACCTTGAGCACCAGCACGCATTGCTGATTGCACTGAACGCTTCATCGCACGACGAAACATTACACGCTTCTCTAATTGTTGACAGATACCAACACCAACTAATTGAGAATCAATCTCAGGCTTACGAATCTCTTCAACAGAAACTTGTGTTGGCAGACCAGTCATTGCCGTGATTGCTTTACGCATACGATCAATGTCTTCGCCTTTCTTACCAATCACGATACCTGGACGAGCCGTATGAATAACGACATTGATATTCTGCGCTGGACGCTCAATCGTAATATTACTAACAGCAGCTGTCTTAAGTTTCTTCTCTAAGTACTCACGGACTCTAATGTCCTCAATTAAATACTTTGCGTAATCAGTCTTGTCTGCATACCACTTTGCATTGTGCTCTTTAACAATGCCAAGACGCATACCAGTAGGATTTACTTTCTGACCCATTATTGGTCTCCTGTTACTATGTCACTCACGGCAACCGTAATATGACTTGAACGTTTTAGAATACTTGCGCCGCGGCCTTTCGCACGAGGACGCATACGCTTCATTGTTGGGCCTTCGTCAACAAAACACTTCGAAACAAATAACTCATCGATATCTGCACTTTCATTATGTTCAGCATTGGCAATAGCGGATTCAAGCGTCTTCAACACTAAAGTCGACGCCTTAGTTTCACCAAAGCTGAGTATCTCTAGTGCGCGAGCAACAGACTTTCCTCTAATTTGGTCAACTGCGAGTCTAGCTTTTTGTGGCGAGATTCGAATATTTTTAGCAGTAGCTTTAACTTGCATTTTCATAGCTCCTAATTAGCCAGTGCCTAGCGGCCTTTACGATCAGCAATATGGCCTCTGTAGGTACGCGTTGGTGAAAACTCACCTAACTTGTGACCAACCATATTTTCTGATACCAACACAGGAATGTGTTGACGACCATTGTGAACAGCAATTGTTAAGCCAACAAATTCCGGCATAATCATGCTGCGACGAGACCAAGTCTTAATTGGCTTACGGTCATTTGTTGCCGTCGCCTTTTCAACTTTTGCCCACAAGTGATGATCAACAAATGGACCTTTTTTAATCGAACGTGCCATATCTACTTAATCCTATTTCTTACGACGACGAATAATCATCGAATCGCTGCGTTTATTAGAACGTGTACGGTAACCTTTAGTTGGTACACCCGTTGGAGATACTGGATGACGACCACCTGAAGTACGACCTTCACCACCACCATGCGGATGGTCAACCGGATTCATAGCAACACCACGAACCGTTGGACGAATACCACGCCAGCGCTTTGCGCCAGCTTTACCCAACTTACGTAATGAATGCTCCGAGTTACCAACTTCGCCGATAGTGGCGCGGCACTCTAAAAGCACCTTACGCATCTCACCAGAACGTAAACGTAGTTGAGCATACTTACCTTCGCGTCCTACAAATTGAATTGAGGTACCTGCAGAACGAGCCAACTGACCACCCTTCTCCGGCTTTAGTTCAACATTGTGAATCACAGAACCGATCGGAATATTGCGCAATGGCAAGCAGTTACCTACTGCAATTGGCGCATCCAATCCAGAGACAACACTGTCACCTTGATTCAAACCTTTTGGTGCAATAATATATCGCCTCTCACCGTCGGCATAACAAAGTAATGCCAAGTGCGCACTGCGATTTGGATCATATTCAAGACGCTCTACTTTCGCAGAAATCGAGTCTTTATTACGAACGAAATCAACAATACGATACTTGCGCTTATGACCGCCACCACGGTGACGAACTGTAATACGACCTGCATTATTACGACCATTTGTCGCACGCTTTGACTCAAGTAATGGTTTGTAACCATCACCTTTATGCAAATCGTGATTGACAACACGTACTGTGCCGCGACGACCTGGTGAGGTAGGTTTTAATTTTACCAATGCCATTTTAAATACCTAATTAATATATTCTTTATAGTCTTACTTAATGTAGTCGGTGAACCGATTAACCCTGAAACTCAGCGAAATCGATATCACTACCTTCTTTAAGTCTGATATATGCTTTTTTACGATCATTACGTTTGCCAATTGAGCGCCCAAAACGTTTAGTCTTACCCTTTACGTTAAGAGTTTTTACTGACTCAACTTCAACTTCAAATGCTTGCTCAACAGCAGCCTTAATATCGTTACGAGTTGCGCTTGGCAATACATTAAACACGACTTGACCACCTTGCTCCGCTGCACGCGTACTCTTTTCAGTTACAACCGGCGCAAGCAAAACTTGAAATAATTGATCTTGTGTAAGTTTGCTCATGCTAGCGTCTCCTCAATTTGCTTAATCGCTTCTGACGTCGCAATCACTTTATCAAAACCAATCAAGCTCAAAGGGTTAATTTCCTGCGGATCAATGATGCCAACGTGATACAGGTTACGAGACGCGAGCGCCAAGTTCTCATCAACGTCATGCGTAATCACTAACACATCATCAATTTGCATATCTTTCATACGAGCAACCAATTGCTTAGTCTTAGGCTCTTTAACCGTAAAATCATCTGCAACAATTAGGCGATCTTGACGAACCAACTCAGACAAAATTGAACGCATAGCAATTCGATACGCTTTACGATTCATTTTTTGCGAATGGTCTTGTGTCGTCGCCGGGAATGTTTTGCCACCACCACGCCAGATAGGACTTCTAGAAGTACCTGCACGAGCACGGCCCGTACCTTTTTGACGCCATGGCTTTGCGCCGCCACCAGAAACCGCAGAGCGATTCTTTTGGCCGCGAGTGCCTTGACGGCTTCCAGCTTGATAAGCGATTAACGCTTGATGAATCAGGGCTTCGTTATAATCTGCGCCGAATATTTCGTCAGATACTTTAAGCGCTGAGCCGTTATTTACATTAAGTTCCATAATTCAGACCTTAGCTCTTAGCTTTCACAGAAGGTTTAATGACAACGCTGCCGCCTTTAGAGCCAGGAACAGATCCCTTTACTAAAATAACATTGCGTTCTGCGTCAACACGAACCACTTCAAGACCTTGCTGTGTTCGCTTACGCGCGCCCATATGGCCGCCCATTTTTTTGTTTTTAAATACTTTGCCCGGATCTTGACACTGGCCTGTAGCACCCAGTGATCTATGAGATATCGAAACACCGTGAGTTGCGCGTAAACCACCGAAACCCCAACGCTTAATACCACCAGCAAAACCCTTACCAATCGTTATGCCTTGCACATCGACTTTTTGACCAGCCTCAAACAAGTTAACAGTGATTTCAGAGCCAACTTGCAAACCAGTTACAGGCTCAGCAGCTTCTTCACCTTCAGCTACTGGAGCAGCTGGTAAAACAACTGATTCTGCAGCAACACGAAACTCTGCTAAACGCGTACCAGGTACAACACTCGCTTTCGCATAGTGACCTGCCAATGCTTTGCTAACTCGATTCGCTTTACGCTCACCAGCAGCAACTTGCACAGCTTCATAACCGTCGGTTGCAACCGTTTTTACTTGCGTGACGCGGTTAATAGCAACTTCTACTACCGTAACAGGTACTGAACGACCATCTTCTTGAAAGACGCGAGTCATACCTATTTTTTGTCCAATTAATCCAAGTGACATGTTCTTATCAACTCTTATTTAGTATTAGTTAAAGGTTTAATTAACCTTAATTTCAACGTCGACACCCGCTGCCAAATCAAGACGCATTAACGCGTCAACAGTTTTGTCAGTCGGCTCAACGATATCGACTATTCGCTTATGTGTGCGAACCTCAAATTGATCACGAGCTTTTTTGTTCACGTGCGGTGAACGTAAAAGCGTCAAACGCTCAATACGAGTTGGCAAAGGAATTGGGCCACATACTATCGCGCCAGTGCGCTTAGCAGTTTCAACAATCTCTTGTGCCGAACGATCGATCATACGGTGATCAAACGCTTTAAGTCGAATACGAATTTTTTGATTCTCGACGCTCATAGTTAACCTATAACCTAATTAAAATATTTCTATTTACTTCTTAAACTTCTTCTATTAACTAGTGCGGTAGATTTTGTTCTGAGTCGAGGCGCGGATAATTTTAAAAAACGGAACGCACTAAAGTACGTGAGTATTTTTCAAATTATCCGCAACAAAGAGTCAGGACAAAAGATGCCGTACTAGTCGTTGATTTTTGCTACTACACCGGCACCAACAGTTCTACCACCTTCACGAATCGCAAAACGAAGACCTTCTTCCATCGCGATTGGCGCAATTAGCACAACATTCATTTTG
>JALZWI010000205.1 GCA_023299895.1 Arenicella sp.
TATTGCTCTGTATATCAAATCAAAATAAAATGAGGCTTCATTGGTTATGGAGCGGTTTGTTGCTTGGCGTATTGACCGCCATTATGTACGCATTAAATTTCAGTGATATCGGGGAATGGTTTGAGTATACCGGTCAAGAAGTGGTTAACGCCTCATTACTACTGTCCATCTATCTTTGTCTCTTATTGCTGTGTATCTTGTTGATATTTACTCAAACAAACTTCAAATTTTTATACCCTTTGCTTCTTGGTGCCATTATTGCCTGTGTTATTGCACGTGAATTAACAGAGGTTGTGATTTTTTACATTGGTTTTTTTCAATCAAATACTAATTTGGTCAAAGGTATTACAAGCGGTTTTATTGGTGTAATGATTGGCGCTAGTTTTGGTGTGCTTTATTACTACGCGATTAGTGTCTGGAGTCGCTCAGTTTCTAAAAATATTCAAATCGTGCTACTTACGTTTATTGCAGCGGGTATGTCAGTCCAAGCTCTTCAGCTGTTAATGCAAGTTGATTTGATTAGCGCAACAAAGCCGCTATGGGATACTAACTGGCTATTAGCTGAATCATCCATTTCGGGGCAAATGACCTATGCAATATTTGGATACGAAGCCACACCATCGGCTTCTGAAGTTGGTTTATATATAGCGACAATTGTGTTTGTTTTCACATTATTGTTTATTAAATATTTTCAACAACACCTAGCCTCTTTAAAAACTCATGATTCGTAACTTATTAATAACCATCCTGATTTTAGCAGCACCACTTACTCACGCAGGAAGTAATAGTGTTGGTAAGATTTATAACCCTTACGTTCAACAACTCGAAAAAGAAATTGAGTACGAGCTAATCATTCAACAAGACGATGATGATGAGTTTGATGACCAAATTGTTCATAGACTCGCTTATGGTCAGTCAATTAATGACCGTTGGTTTGTTGAAGTTGGTGTTATTGGAGAAGATCTACCGAATCAAGACTTTGATATCTCAGCCTATGAAGTTGAATTAAAGTATCAAATCACAGAACAAGGTGAATTTAACAATGACTGGGGCATTTTGTTTGAAATTGAACGCGAAGAGAACCCTGATGTATGGGAGTTTGGTTCAACGTTAATTGTTCTACATGAGTGGAAAAAGTGGGTAGGAACTGCCAATGTAAGTGTTATTTACGAAACTGGGGCATCCATTGATGATGAATTTGAGACTGAGTTAGCCAGCCAGTTACGCTATCGTTATAAATCATCTTTTGAACCAGGCGTTGAATTTTTTAAAAGCGAAAGTACCAGCTCTTTTGGCCCAAGCGCATCCGGGCAGATACGCCTAGGTGGCGGGAAAAAACTTTTTTGGAGTAGTGCTGCATTATTTAGTTTTGACAGCTCTAAGCCTCAAAACATTTATCGTTTTAATATTGAGTTCGAATTTTAAGTCTTCACGTCTTTTCAAATTTATTCTTTAATTGCAATATTATTATTGGTAATGACATCATCAATTAAAGGAATGAAGTGTTCCGGTTTTATACTGTTGTAGAGCTCCTGATATTGGGCGTCACCATCTGTCATGTAATATTGCGAATCACCATGCTTTACATTCGGCACTATATTTTTATTTGAACTAATGTCTTGCCACTGTATTCCTTTATGTCTAGCTCCTGATTCAATCAACCATTCATCACGATCAGCTGATGGTGAAAAAATAGAGACTGTTGGTAAACCTAAAGCATGAGCAATATGCCTTGGGCCACCTTCATTGCCGACATAAATATTGCAGAGACCAATAGTCGCAGCTAAATCTCTTAAACTCTTAATACTAATACTTGTAAAAACATCATTACAGTTATCAAGCATTTCGTGTACTTTTTTTGCATCCAGCTTTTCATTCTCTAGTCCAGCGCAAAGAATAACTTGAGCTTGGTAATGATCCACACAGTACTGAACTACCTCGCTCATATACTTAAGGTCCCATACCTTATGGCTCTTTTTAGAGCTAACATTAAACGCAAGAACCGGGCGATTAAAGTCTATACCAACATTAACCATTTCAACTTTACGGTTAGCCAACTCATCATCAGTAAGGTGAACCGTCATCTGGTTAAAAAATTGTATATCAAACCCAGATTCAACCAGAGGTTGTAGCATTGCTAAACGCTCACTCATCTTATTTGTCATTGATGACGCCGGTTTGGTCTTATGAGTAAAGAAAAATCCACGCCCTTGTTTAAAACGCCCAATTTTATATTTAGTGCTCCTTGAAAATAAACTAATCAGCTCGCTTCTCCCTGTTGAAGACGCATCAATAATAATATCGTATTTTCTATTCGTGATTTTTTTTATTCTTTTTAAAAGCTTAAACGGATTTTTTCGTTCAGAATCTGAAAAAAACAAGACATTATCAATAAAAGGGTTTTCATTAAACAGTGGTGCTATTGATTCATTCATCAAGAAATCAACTTGAGCATCAGGAAAACTTTTTTTTAGTGTTACACATAAAGATGATGTAATAACTACATCCCCAACCGCAT
>JALZWI010000206.1 GCA_023299895.1 Arenicella sp.
AGTCATTGTAGATTGATAATCCAGTAATTGGTGTGGCAGATGCCGAAGCATCGCATCAAAATCAGGCTTAGCGCTTGGATCACTTGCCAGCACTTGTAGTACTTGCCCTACTTCGATTACCTTGAGCGCTTGTTTGGCCCGCAACAAGGGTATTGGACAACGAGTGCCACAGGTATCAATGGTTTTATGAAACTCTATCTCTATCATAGCTGATCGTTGTTTGTTGAAGCCTTTTCACTGACATTACAATTAATAAATTCTTGACTAAATGATATTTTTTATCACGTAATCTAGCTTATTATAGTCTTTGATGTAATGATTAATAACGTTTATTGAAACTTTAAGTGCTTTTGTATTACAAGCTAGTTAAGATTCAAAAATAGTGTTTAGTTATTGCCATAATCAAACTACTTATCAGGTCTAGTAGTCAGACAGAAGTATTATGAATGTGGTGCTAAATAATTTGATTATCAAAAAAACCAACTCTTGGCGGCATATTAAACTTTGCGCTTACTTTTTTGCTTACATAGGCATTGTTAGTTTTGCGTGTACCAATGTGAATGCGCAATATAGTACTGAAAGTGATCATTTCGATATGCTGCCAGATTTGGGTTCTCAAGAATCGAGCTATTTGTCTGAGGCTGATGCGGCAATTCTAGGCAAAGCGTTCATTCGACAATCGCGCTTCCAGCAGCCCTATATATCAGACCCTGAATTAGTCGACTACATTAGCCGGCTTGGAAATAAACTATTAGCTGCCAGTAGCGATGCCGGCAAGGACTATCATTTTTATTTAATCGACAATAATGTGATCAATGCTTTTGCCGTACCTGGCGGGCATGTTGCCTTGCATACTGCGATCCTAACGAAATCGAAAAGCGAAAGTGAATTAGCGTCGGTTATCGGTCATGAAATTTCACACATCACTCAGAACCATATTGGCCGTAGATTAGAAAGTTCTCGCTATGATAACTGGATAGCAATTGGTGGCTTATTAGCCGCAGCGGCAGTAGGTGGTGGCGCAGATGCTGCGCAGGCGGCATTTGGTGTTGCCACAGCCAGTATTATTGATCGCCAACTAACCTATTCGCGTGCTTTTGAATCAGAAGCCGACTCTCTGGGTATTCGCCTTATGAGCCGAGCTGGCTTTGACCCTCAAGCAATGCCAATTTTCTTTAAGCGTTTGTTAAGCGAAAATCGCCTCAGCGAGTTAAATGCGTTCGAGTTTTTACGTTCACACCCACTCACCATTGAACGTATCTCTGAGTCGAGTGAACGTATCAAAGCTTACCCACCGGCCAAGCCGGTCGATGAATCAGAGTTTTTGTTAATGCAAGCAAAAGCCCGTGCTGGCTATGCCAGTAATACAGAGCAAATGCGTGATTTTTATCGTGATGAAATACGTAAAGGATCGACAAGCTTAGCAACTCGCTATGGCTATGGTCTTGCATTGTCCCAAAATCATGAATACGATGAAGCTAGAATAGAGTTCAAAAGCCTCATTGCTGATTACCCAGACAATGTCAGCGTACGATTGATTGATGCTGACAATGAACTGGAAGCGAATAATATTGACCGAGGCTTGGCATTACTAAAAGTACTTTACGAACAGCAACGCGCGCTTGGCAACACGATTATCGATATCTATTACGCCAATGCGTTGGTGCTAACTGGTCATTATAGTGACGCTATTACTATTTTGAAATCAGCGATAAAAGATAATCCTACCGAGCCCTACCCCCATATTTTGTTGTCTCGCGCTTATGGCGAATCAGGCGAAGAGATGCTCTCCTTTTTAGAGCGCGGTGAATTTCACTATTTGCGAGGTAATTACGAGTTTTCGATCAGGCAATTTGAGCGCGCGGAACGATTAGCAAAAACTAGGTATAATCAATTACGATTACAAGCCCGCATCGTCGACGTCGAAAACGAAATTCAGCAGCTCGAAAGCCTCTAAAATAAGCACAAAAAAGCCGACATAAGCCGGCTTTTTTTTGGGACCTGTTTTATGAGACTTAAACTGACAAAGAATCTAGCGATAAGCCCACCACTTTCTGCATCATCCGAACAACCTGATTACTGTAGCCCGCTTCGTTGTCATACCATACGTATAGCACAACACGTGAACCATCAGCAATTGTTGCGCCGCCATCAACAACGCCCGCATGAGTTGTACCAACTAAGTCAGATGAAACCACTTCAGTAGAATAAGTAAAACCAATCTGTTCTTGTAACGGCGAATGATATGCAATGCTTTGAAATAAGTCATTAAGCTCTTCTTTAGTAACTTCTTTAGCAAGGTTTAAATTCATTACTGCCATCGACACATTCGGCGTTGGCACACGAATCGCATTACCCGTTAACTTACCTGCTAACTCTGGCAATACTTTAGCCACTGCCTTCGCCGCACCTGTTGAGGTGATCACCATATTTAATGGTGCACTTCGACCACGACGCTCGGCACTATGAAAGTTATCAATTAAATTTTGATCGTTGGTATAAGAGTGAATAGTTTCTACGTGACCACCGACAATACCATATTCATCGTTAATAACTTTTAATGGCGGAACAATCGCATTAGTTGTGCAAGATGCAGCACAAAGAATTGTATCGCTAGCCTCGATTAAATCATGGTTGATACCATAGACAATATTTTTAATTTCGCCTTTGGCTGGCGCAGTTAATAGCGCTTTAGAAATACCTTTGCAAGACGTATGTTGACCAAGACCGGCCTCATCTTTCCAGATGCCCGTATTATCAACGACCAGAGCATTTTCAATACCATATTCAGTATAGTCAATTTCAGAAGGTGAATTGGCGTAGATAAACTGAATGAAATTACCATTGGCAATAATCGCTTTGCGCTCACGATCAACTTGAATAGAGCCATCAAATTCACCATGAATTGAATCACGTCGTAAAAGCTCCGCACGTTTCAATAAGTCTTTTTCTAAATCACCTTTGGCTCGAACTACGACACCACGCAAACGTAACTTAGCGCCTGTACCAGTCCTATCAATAAGAAGACGTGCCAAAATTCGGCCAATTCGGCCAAAACCATATAACACTACGTCATGTGAGTCGTCATCATTATTAGCTGAATCAATGACAGACTTATCGCCCAACAATTGCACTAGACGTTCATTTAAGAAGGCTTGCATATCGGCCTTGTCTTCACTCAAATACTCATGGCATAACTTGCCCAAATCAAGGCGGCAGGGACGCAAGTTCATTACTTCGAGTAACTGCAACATCTCGTAGCTTTTTTCGATATCAAGTGCTTCACCAACAATCAAGCTTCCATAACGATGTGCTTTAATAATCGCAGTTGTAGATGCATTCATGATCTTGCGACCAAACACACGGATTACCACACTTGACCCACGATACATCGAACCAATTAACGGAACCATTTTCTCAGCAATTGCTTGACGATGATTCCAATCTGCTAAATGTTGTTTACTTACAGCACGTGCCATTTTAACCTCGGTTAATATCTCTTATTTGAACTATATTATTGTTACTTACACCATAACTATACTTTGCAGGTATGGAGCGTGCGCAGATTATAGCGAAGATCATCCTGACAATGAAATTACTATACAAAAAAAGCCTCAAAACTCTTAAGTTTTGAGGCTTTTTAGCTTAACACTAATCGAATTAACTATTACAGCGCTTCAACTAGCTCAGGGACAGCTTCAAATAAATCAGCAACCAAACCATAATCAGCAACTTGAAAAATAGGCGCTTCCTCATCTTTATTGATTGCCACAATAACCTTGCTGTCTTTCATACCAGCCAAATGTTGAATCGCACCAGAGATGCCGATAGCAATATATAAGTTTGGTGCGATAACCTTACCCGTTTGACCAACTTG
>JALZWI010000207.1 GCA_023299895.1 Arenicella sp.
AGACCGTTAAGAATTTGAATTAAAATTGCATCCATAATCGATACTTCTCTTATAATTATGTTTTTTATTAATAATGGAAATGAGTTTTAATTAAACCAGCTCATTCGTCACCCTTAAAAAAAGCTCTATCATCAAAACGATGATAGAGCTTTCAGGTCACCTAGGAATTAGACTTCATACGGCCCTAACTCACCACCCAACAAGTCCGGTGCGTATTCAACTTGTGAACGCGGCACCTCTTGAACAACATCAAGTAAATCAAATTGACTACTCGGATTTTCATTACCACGCACCACCAATACATCTTTAAAACATTGGTGATCTTCAGCTCGATACTCAGTAGGACCATTACCCATACCATCGAATTTAAAGCCTTCTAGTGCTTTAATAACCTCTGGTGGATAGAAAGTTCCAGCCATTTCACATGCATTTGCGTAAAGCAATGTTTGCACATAACAAGTGTGTGCCGCCTGCGATGGTGGATTACCATACTCAGCACCAAATGATTTAACAAAGTTCTTCGAACCTTCGTCAGTCAAGGACCAGTTCCAGTTTGTTGTACCGTAAATACCTTTGATATTTTCTCCGGCACCTTGCGCCATTAAGCGCGAGAACAGTGGCACAACAATTTCAAATTGCTTGCCGTTGATACTTTTATCTCTCAGACCAAATTGAACTGCTTGAGTCAATGAATTAACCATGTCTTTGCCATAATGATTCAACACCAACACATCTGCACCCGAATTTAATACTGGGGTTATGTATTGTGAGAAATCACCCGCACCAAGTGGAGTACGGACAGCTGCTTTAGTTTCCCAACCTAATGCTTCGGTATACTTTTGAATTGAGCCTTCTTGCGACCAACCCCATGTATAGTCCGCTGTTAAATGATAGGCCGTTCGGTCATTCCCAAACTCTTTTTCTAATACTGGAGCAAGTGAAGCACCTGACATTTCAGTATTAAAGAAGTGGCGGAAGCCGTAACGACGTTTATCTTTACCAGTTGTATCATTTGAATGGGTTAAGCCAGCCATGAAAATAGTACCCATTTCTTGGCATAAGCCTTGCACCGCTACAGCCACACCTGAAGATGAGCCGCCACTAATCATTAAGGCACCATCTTTTTCGATCATACGTTTCGCCGAAGCTCGTGCCGCATCTGATTTAGTTTGAGTGTCACCAGTGACATACGCAACTTTTTTACCCAGAATGCCATTACCTTTGAGCATGCTTGGTTTCATAGTAGTCAACATGCCACCATCACCTTCGCCGTTAAGGTGCTTTACCGCTAATTTAAAGGCACGTAATTCGTCTGCGCCTTCATCCGCATAGGCACCTGTTTGAGGCACATTAAAGCCCAAAGTAACTGTATCGCCTTTAGGCGCATTTCGATATTCTTGAGACCATGCATTTTGCATATAAAACATGGGTGACGTAACAGCAGCGGCCGCGCCTGCTTTTAAAATATTACGCCGAGAGATTAATTTTGTTTTTTTATTGGACATTTTTTCCTCACATTGGATCATTGATGGTTTGATAGCGCAACTAAGAAGCATGCACGCACCTTCTACTGATTATCAAAAACCTTACTTAACAGATTTCATGAGTTTAGGGCGCTGACAGTTAGTCAAACTTCTAAAAACTCTGCAATCAAATCAGACACACATACAATAACAATAACGGAATTAAGGACTATACGACTTTGGTCTATCTAATACTAAAGTGGAATACGCCAAACACATCAACAAATAAGAATCTTATTACACTGTAAGTTAGAGTAAGGCTCTAATTTCATCCAGCGATGACAAATCATCGATAGTCGAAGGTACAATCACTTCATCGCCATCAAAAATTTGACGTATTGTTTTGCGTAAAATTTTACCTGAGCGGGTTTTAGGTAAGCGCGAGACGATATAAACTTCTTTAAAGGAGGCAACAGGACCAATCTCTTGTCGAACATTGGCGACCAGTTCATCAATAATATTTTTACTACTTTTAGTAACGCCATTTTTCAATACAACTAAACCAGTAGGTAGATGTCCTTTTAAGTCATTAGCGCGACCTACCACCGCGCACTCAGCTACCACTTCATGCCTTGAAAGAACCTCTTCGATCTCGCCGGTTGATAGGCGGTGACCTGCCACATTAATCACGTCATCGACACGCCCCATAACGAATAAATAACCATCGTCGTCAAGATATCCACCATCCCCGCTAATATAGTAACCAGGATAATCATTCAAGTAATTATTATGAAAACGGTTTGCATCACCCCAGATTGAGGTTAGACAACTTGGAGGTAATGGTAATTTAATTGCTATATTGCCTTGTGTTCCTGCCGGCAATTGACGGCCCTCATCATCCAATATGTGTATGTTATAACCTGGGCATGGAACAGTAGATGAACCTGGTTTAATCGGCAAAAATTCAACACCAGGCATATTCGATGCAATGGCCCAACCAGTTTCAGTTTGCCACCAATTATCGATGACAGGAATATTGAAACCATTACTTAACCATTCATAGGTCGGTTGGTCGAGACGTTCACCGGCTGAATAAAAAGCTCGCAAGGATGACACATTATATTGTTTAACCAACTCTAAATTAGGGTCTTCTTTTTTTACGGCACGATAGGCGGTGGGCGCGGTGAATAAAGCTTTTACTCCGTATTCTTGCACAACTCGCCAAAGCACACCCGCATCTGGCGTAGCAACTGGTTTACCCTCATAAAGAATCGTTGTAGCGCCTGCCAGTAAAGGCGCATAGACAATATATGAATGCCCGACAACCCAGCCGACATCAGATACTGCCCAAAAAACTTCACCTGGCTTAATATTGTAAATAGCTTGCATACTGTATTTAAGAGCGACAGCATGCCCGCCATTTTCTCGTACTACGCCTTTAGGTTTGCCCGTTGTACCAGAGGTATAGAGAATATAAAGCGGATCACTGCCTTTAACCGCGACACTCTTTGCAGGTTTTGCTTGGTTCAGTAACTCTAACCAGTCTCTATCACGCGCTTGACTAAGTTCAGCCTCATGCTGCTCTCTTTGTAATACAACAGTAAAATCAGGTTTATGAGTAGACAGATCAATCGCTTGATCGATTAACGGTTTATATTCAATGACCTTAGTTATCTCTATTCCACACGAGGCACTCAAAATAATTTTAGCTTTGGCGTCATCTATTCTTACCGCCAACTCAGGTGCAGCAAAACCACCAAATACAACGCAATGAATCGCACCAATCCTAGCGCAAGCAAGCATTGCTATCGCTGACTCAGGAATCATTGGCATATAAATAATTACTCGATCACCTTTAACCACTCCTAAGCCATTTAACATCCCTGCACAAAAAGCAACTTCATTCAACAACTCAAGATAAGTGAATTGTTTTTTTTGATTTGTAACAGGCGAATCATAAATTAAAGCAACTTGATCGCCTCTACCATTTAAAACATGAACATCTAAGGCAAGATGCGCGGTATTCAATTCACTATCTGCGAACCAATGATGAATTCCCTGCTCATCAACACTAAGTACTTTTGATGGTTCCACGAACCAATCAAGCTGAGACGCTTTATCCTTCCAGAATTCTTCTGAATTATCTTTAGCTGATTGGAACTCTTGTTGATATGACATGTATTAATCTATGAAATTCCAAATAATAATTAGCTTGAATAGTACGCCTCGATTTATACAACGACCATACTATTTTAGTATTAGTGGCAAGTCGATTTTATTGAAATTTTGTACAACTAAAGTACGAGATTAATTTTAATTCCAGTCTATATAATGTTTTCATCTATTTAATTCAGCCTTCATAAACGATCTTCATTAAGGAATTCCATGAACACGATTGACGCTTTAAAAAATCGCAAATCAACTCGAGCTTTCTTAGATAAACCGGTTGAACAAGAGACAATAGATGCTGTTTTAACGGCCGCCAGCTACGCCCCCTCTGGTGTCAATACTCAGCCATGGCAAGTAGCTGTTGTCACAGGAGACTCTAAAACAAAACTTCAAAACAAGATTGAATCTGCTTTTAGAGGCGGCGACATGGGCAAGGCAGATTATTCCTATTACCCAGATGAGTGGCTAACACCCTATAAAGATCGTCGCAAAGAATGTGGGCTTTTAATGTTTTCAACGCTCGGCATTACGCGACAAGACAAACAGCGTCAGCAAGATCAATGGGCTGCAAATTATCGTAGTTTTGATGCGCCTGTAATGATGCTATTTTTCCTCGATTCAGTAATGCAAAAAGGATCCTATATTGACTATGGAATGTTTTTACAATCACTAATGATCGCCGCCGTTGACCAAGGGCTTGCAACCTGTCCACAGGCATCATTAGCCGATTACCCACACATTATTAAACCAGAATTAGGCTATGCTGATGACACTGTTTTGCTATGTGGCATGTCCATTGGCTACGAAAATATTGACGCACTAGTTAACTCTTATCGAACACCAAGAGAAGAGCCAAGTTCTTTCACGCGTTATTTTAAATAAATAAATGAAAACTACGATTGCTTTTGATGTCTATGGAACACTCATTGACACTAATGGCGTACTTATTGAATTACAAAAATTAGTAGGTGATCAAGCAAGCTTGTTTGCCCAAAGCTGGCGCGATAAACAACTCGAATATTCATTTCGTCGCGGCTTGATGCGCAGGTATAAAAATTTTTCAGTGTGCACTTCCCAAGCACTGGACTACACTAGTCACTTACTTAACGTAGAGTTAAGTGATTCACAGAAACAAACACTGCTAAGCATCTATACTAAACTGCCTGCATTTAGTGATGTCGCTTCATCGCTGAAAAAATTAAAAGAAAAAAATGTCGCTCTGTATGCTTTTTCTAATGGCACTGCCGAGGCTGTTGAAGGATTACTCAGTTCCGCTAATATCAAACATCATTTTGACGGCGTCGTGAGTGCAGACAGTGTAAAAACATTTAAACCAGATCCAATTGTCTATCAACATTTTTTAACTGCCACGAACACAATAGCTGGAGAAGTAGTACTTGTTTCAAGTAATCCTTTTGATGTGTTAGGAGCAATCAACGTTGGCATGCAAGCAGCTTGGATTCGTCGCTCGACTGCTTCACACTTTGACCCTTGGGATATTCAACCGACGTTTATATTATCAAGTCTTTTAGAGTTGGAAGAAAAAATAATTAGTTAGCCTATTCGAGTTCAAGCTGAGATGAGTCGAAGACTGATTCACATAATTGTATACAATAACAATGAATAATTGATATTATATTCGATTAACCCAACAATAAACCCCTTATTGTTGACAATAAAAAGCCAGCCATGCATTATCTATTTAGTTTTTAATCTGGGCTAAATGACCAAAGATCAGCTATATGCAACTAAACAAATCAGATGAACTTAAATCGAAGATAGGTCTAGAAGATAGAACCTTAAGCGATAAAACGACGACAGCTCTTCGCGAAGCGATCGTCAATGGCAGCATAGCTGCTGGTAAAAAACTCAATGAACCTCGCCTCGCAGAAAAATTTAATGTAAGTCGAGGGCCGTTGCGAGAAGCGATCCGTCGCTTGGTTGCTATGCGTTTAGTCACCTACGTGCCTCACCAGGGAGCCTCAGTTGTCACCTTAGATGCTGACAGCATTATCGATTTGTACGAAGTACGTGAAGCGCTTGAAGGTAAAGCCGCAGCGCTTGCGGCAATAAATATGAGCGATGAAGAAATTTCTAAACTTCGTGAGTTACTCGAAATACATCGCCGTCACTATGAATCTAATGACGGTGAATATATGCAGGAAGGCGGTGATTTTGACTTTCATTATTTGATTATAAAAGGCAGCGGCAACCAGATGCTTGCCAATCAATTACTCAATGAACTTTATCATCTAGTTAGAATGTTTCGCTTTCAAACCAGTCGTTTTGCGAGTCGTTCAAACCGAGCTCTAATCGAACATGAGCAATTAATTTATGCGATCGAACAACGTGATCCTGAAATGGCAGAAATAGTAATGCGCCGGCATATTGCTCGCGCCAGACAATCAATCAAAGATTGCCTTACAGATCAAACTGAAAACAATACAATCATGAAGTAGGTAAAACATAATGACGACCAATTCAGCTGGTGCACGTTTTCGCAGTGCCTTAACAGCTAACAAACCATTACAAATAGTTGGCACCATTAATGCCTATACCGCATTAATGGCGACTAAAATCGGCCACCAGGCGATCTATATCTCGGGGGGTGCTTGTGCCAATGCGTCATATGGTTTACCTGATCTTGGTATGACCAGCATGAACGATGTGCTGGAAGACGCGAGGCGCATAACCGCTGCTGTCCAGACACCACTATTAGTAGACATTGACACTGGTTGGGGTGGTGCTTTTAATATCGCGCGCGCCATCAAAGAGTCAATTCGCGCTGGCGTTGCCGCAATACACATGGAAGATCAAGTGGCACAAAAACGCTGTGGCCATCGACCCAACAAAGAGATCGTTTCCTGTGAAGAAATGGTTGACCGCATCAAAGCAGCGGTGGATGCCAAGACAGATGATGACTTCTTTGTTATGGCAAGAACAGACTCTTATGCTATCGAGGGATTACAAGCCTCAATTGACCGAGCTGGCGCCTATATGGAAGCAGGCGCTGACGGTATTTTTGCTGAAGCAATGGCAACACTAGACGAATACAGAGCCTATGATGACGCACTTAGTGCTCCCCTACTCGCTAATATGACTGAGTTTGGCATATCGCCGTTATTTGACAAAGATGAACTCACTAGTGCCGGAGTGAATATGATTTTATACCCATTAACTGCGACTCGAGCAATGAATAAAGCCGCCGAGATGGTCTATCAAGATGTGCTAGAAAAAGGTCATCAAAAAGACATGGTAGAGAATATGCAAACCCGTATGGAACTCTATGACTATTTAAATTACCACGACTATGAACAAACTCTCGACAAGTTATTTTCACAAGGGAAAAACTTATAAAACAACATAAAAAAATACCCATAGGAACAATATTATGTCTAAAGATTCTAAGTTAAGTGGCGCAGGCCTGCGCGGCCAAGTCGCTGGTCAAACCTCTTTGTGTACCGTTGGCACACAAGGATCAGGCTTAAACTATCGTGGCTATGATGTAGATGATTTAGCCGATAACTGTATTTTTGAAGAAGTCGCACACCTAATTCTAAAAGGTCATCTACCGAGCCAAACTGAGTTAGATGCATACCAACAAAAACTAGCTGGTTTGCGCAGTTTACCTGATGCATTAAAAACCGGCTTAGAACTTATTCCCACAGACGCACATCCAATGGATGTAATGCGCACAGGTGTGTCTCTACTCGGTAACCTAGAACAAGAAACTGATTTTTCGCATCAGTCGGACAAGGTTGACCGTATCATGGCCCTATTACCGGCTATGGTGGTTTATTGGTATCGTTTTTCACATGATGGCGTGCGCGTTAGCACTGATACTGGTGCAGCAACAATTGGTGGCCATTTTTTACATATGCTGCATGACAAAGCGCCGAGTGAACTGCATGAGCGTGTCATGAATGTCTCGCTGATTTTGTATGCCGAACATGAGTTCAACGCGTCAACCTTTAATGGCCGCGTCGCTGCCTCTACATTAACCGATATTTTCTCTGTGATCACTGGTGCAATTGGCACTCTACGTGGCCCATTGCACGGTGGCGCAAATGAAGCAGCAATGGATATGATTGCACAGTGGTCAACACCTAACGAGGCAGAAGCAGCAATCCTCAAAAGATTAGAAAAAAAAGAACTCATTATGGGCTTTGGTCATGCGGTTTACAAAGAACGCGATCCGCGTAATGCCATCATCAAAAAATGGTCAGAACAACTCGCTGAAGAAGTTGGCGATACCGTTCTATACCCTGTTTCAGTCAGAGTAGAAGAAGTAATGAAACGCGAAAAAGGCATGTTCTGCAATGCCGATTTCTTCCATGCCTCTGCATATAACTTCATGGGTATCCCTACAGGCTTATTCACACCAATATTTGTGATGTCTCGCATAACCGGCTGGGCCGCTCATGCCTTTGAGCAGCGCGCTAACAATCGAATTATTCGACCTAGCGCAGAATACACTGGCCCAGAACATCGTAAAGTTGAACCGATTGCTGAGCGTGGCTAAGCCCTGAGTGTAATGTTAGGGTTTGTAACGTTCTAGCTAAGCGACCCTAAATTTAAATTTAGG
>JALZWI010000208.1 GCA_023299895.1 Arenicella sp.
CATAGTTAATAGGACCAAATATTGTTAGTAAAAATGGTTAAACATATAGGTTTTTATGTATACCATAGGTCCTATTAACTATGGTCCCCCGTAATAGCATCGTTGCTTTGCGCCCGACGACAGACAAAAGTGGCCTAAAAATGGAAATCTCGACTTATCTTGCGAAAACGCCGAAATGACCACATTTCGGTCAAAAAAAAAGTATGTTTCCTGGCACTCCCGATGGTGTAACGAGCCCATGGCTCGTTCGTGAGAGCCCCGTGAGGTGGCCAAAGATGTGTTTGATGGTTGCATCGCGCGGTGGCCACAGCGCACCGAGAAATTTCGAGAACCGAGCGGGGGGCGTCTCTTTTTTTTCTTGTGAGGTGAATAAAGCGGACGCGAACAAACAAACGAACGCACCCTTTTTATGAAAGGACCTGGTTGGTAGTGTTCGCTGGTCTGGAGTTACACTATTTTCAGGGCTATATGCCTCTCGAAGGGATGAACGACAATAAATAACGATTGGCGGCGGCCCTTAAAATCTGAGTGATAGATCCGAGTCTCTTGTCTGATTGTGATACCGATGCCGATAATGATAGATGGTATTCATGACGATGTTGATGACGGTGATATTGGTGATGGTTGTTGTGGTGACCAAAGAGGACTATGATTGATTGTGGTGACGATGATGGTGATGATAAATGAGGATGGTTCGGTAATGAGTATGGAATCCGGATATATATGGTGATGATGATGGTGGTGATGGTTGTTGTTGGTGCTGTGTCTTCCCATTAGATTGCCCTTTCTACCCAGGTTCATCAGTACACCCAGTGCCCGTCCTGATTCCTTATCCTAGGGAGATACCGAGTCTGTGGTCACTAGCATAAAATTCAAAGGATCACCTACGGTTGAAAATTCAAATTCAGAAATATTATATCCTATTCTATCAATATGGTTAAATGTTACCACATAAACTCCCGAATTGGCGGGGGTTTCGACAAGCTGCATAGGAAGAAGACTAGGATCGCTACCTGTGCTAGCACTAATGGTTCTTATACGTACATTTAAGTTAGGTGGTCCCTCAACTGTCACCGAACAACACACTCCCCGCGCACCAGAGGGGGTTTTTGAATTAGGTGTACCGATTTTAGGTATTTGTTACGGCCTACAGTGCATGGCTGCGATGCTCGGTGGTGAAGTACAAAGTTCTGACAAACGTGAGTTCGGTCATGCCAGCGTTGAGCTGTGTGATGACAATCAACTGATTAGTGAGCAAACGCAAAATGTCTGGATGAGCCACGGCGATAAAGTCACCTCCTTACCTGCAGGCTTTAAAGTAATCGCCAAGTCAGGCAACGCACCATTGTGTGCCATTGCAGACGAAGAACGCCAGTTCTATGGCGTACAGTTTCACCCTGAAGTCACACACAGTGAATTTGGTGAGGCGTTATTGAGTCGCTTTGCACATCAAATTTGTGGCTGCGGTAATAGTTGGTCGTCAGCTAATATTATTCAAAATTCGATTAATAATGCTCGAACAATGGTGGGTGACCAGCATGTCATTCTAGGTCTCTCTGGCGGAGTTGATTCATCCGTTGTTGCGGCATTACTGCATAAAGCCATTGGTCAACAACTCACTTGTATTTTTGTCGATAACGGCTTGCTGCGTTTGAATGAAGGCAATCAAGTAATGGAAACGTTCGCGCAAAATATGGGCGTTAAAGTTATTCGAGTCGATGCTGAAGAGCGTTTCTTAACTGAACTCGCGGGTGAGAACGAACCTGAAGCTAAACGCAAAATCATTGGCCGCATCTTCGTTGAAATTTTTGAAGAAGAATCACGCAAAATTGATAACGCAAAATGGCTAGCACAAGGCACCATCTACCCTGACGTCATCGAATCAGCCGGCTCTAAAACAGGCAAAGCACAAGTAATTAAATCGCATCACAATGTCGGCGGCCTACCTGATGATATGGACTTGCAGCTGCTCGAACCACTGCGTGAATTATTTAAAGACGAAGTACGTAAGATTGGTATTGAATTAGGCCTGCCTGCGACCATGATCAACCGTCATCCATTTCCTGGTCCAGGTCTCGGCGTGCGAATTCTCGGTGAAGTCAAAAAAGAATACGCCGACATCTTGCGCCAAGCCGATGCGATTTTTATGGAAGAGCTCTACAACACCGGTTGGTATGAGAAAACCAGCCAAGCCTTTGCCGTGTTCCTACCAGTAAAGTCAGTTGGCGTCGTTGGAGATAACCGCGCCTACGAATACGTAATTGCATTAAGAGCCGTTGTCACAATCGATTTTATGACCGCAACATGGGCGCACATTCCTTACGATATTCTGCAAAATATATCGAATCGAATCATCAACGAAGTCCGCGGTATCAGCCGAGTCACTTACGATATTTCAGGTAAACCGCCCGCGACTATTGAGTGGGAATAGCGTAGCTATTGCTTAGGTTGCTGGCGCTTGAGTGAAAATGAAAATGAAAATGAAAATTACGAAATCAGGCAATTAATTAATAAGCTAGCACATAATATAAAAAGTGAAAAAAACGACTTAGTATGGTGTGATAAAAAAAATTAGTGACAATATTTTGACGTAATCAGAAATTTCAAAATTTTTAGACAGTATACCTATACATTAATTCACTATTATGAAATGGAGCATTGGCGTATTATTTGCTCATGTTAAGAACTCAGTTTAATAAAAGTCAACTTGCTAAGGGTTTCACTTTAATTGAGATAATCGTCACAGTTGCGATTATCGGGATTGTTGTCGCCTTTGTGGGGATTAATATCTCGCGTGATATTGACCGTTTGGCTCGTCTAGAGGCAAAACGTTTTCATGCGATTGTGAATGAAATTCGTGACGAAGCAATTATTGTGGGGTCTGATTTTTTATTAGCGGTTGATGATAAAGGGTTAAGCTATTCATTTGAAGCATTAGGCTCGCAAGCAAGCTTTGGTGATGATGGCTTGTTGGGGCAACGGAGTTTAGAGCCAGGCGTTGAATTAGAGTGGGATGTGCTTGATCAAATTGATGACAGTGACAAACCAAAAGTACTGATTACGTCATTAGGTGAGATTACGCCGTTTGACATTGCCTTTGAAGGCGATGAATACAATTACCATGTGTTTGTTAATGATGATTATAAGCTCGAGCAGCGAATTGACAAGAGAAGTGGGTTTTAAACATGAAGCTTAAAGTTTTCGAGCAAATGAAAAAGACACATGGCTTTACTTTAATCGAGATCATTATAGCTATGGCAATTGTTGCTATTGCTATATTGGCAATAGCTAACGCAATGAATCAGCATACGCATGTTGCCAGTGAACTAGAAAAAAGAATTGTTGCTTCTTGGGTAGCGGCTAATGTGGCGGCGCAAACACGTCACTCTGCGAAAATTGATAGAATTAGTACAGGCACATCCTCAGACTTAATTGAAATGGGTGGACATAAGTGGCGAGCGTCATCGCATATTTCTGAAACGGATGTCGACGATGTTTTTTTGCTTAAAATAGAAGTCAAGGATGAGAGCGCAAGACAAAATGCTGATTACGCAACCTTGACAACCGCGATAACAGGTTCTTAATTCGAATGTCGCTCAAGCATAAAAATAGTGGATTCACTCTTATCGAGATCGTTGTAGCAGTGGCAATTTTTGCTGTTATTACCGGTATTGTTTTTCCTGCCTTATTGCAGTTTTTAGATATGCGTGAGCGTGTGGTGGAAAAAAACACTGAAGTCATAGGCTTACAAAAAACATTTTTATTTTTAGCTAATGATTTACGTTATGCTGCAAACCGACTCGGTAAAGATGAATTTGGAGACGTCGGTAAAACTACGTTGAGTATTGGTGATGACAGCGTATTAGATTTTACCGCAGTCTACCCTGATTTATCATTACAAGGCCAAGGTGTGCCACGTCGCGTACAGTGGGTATTGGAAGATGATGTGTTGATGCGAGTACAATACCCTGTCACTGACCCAAGTTCTGATACTCGACGTATTGAGCAATCTTTATTAACGGATATAGAAGATATCAATATACAGGTACATCAAGTAGAAGACGGTCGTGATTCGATCGAAAAATCCTGGGATGAGCAGCAACGATTACCCGATATGATTGATATTGAATTGACGCTCGCAACAGGTATTAAATATCGACGTGTTTTTACCATGTTAGGTGGCGATGCATCACAGATTCAAGCACAAATAACGAGTCAAAATAACCCTGGTGATTCTGGTGATTCTGGTGATTCTGGTGATTCTGGTGGAGGAAGTTGAAGTTGAATAAATATACCTCGCAATATCGACAAGGAGGTTTAGCCATTATAACAGTGCTGTTAATTGTGGCCTTAATGGTCACGCTATTAGGTTTTTTAGCTGAGCAACAACACTTATTGATTCGACGTATCGGTAATCAAAATATCGCAGAGAAGGGTTACCAGTATGCTGTGGGCGTGAATGCTTGGGCGCAACGCGTATTACATGAAGACGCGAATAGAGAGATTGATTACTATGGTGAAGACTGGGCTGAATTTGGCAAACCACCAGAAGAAGATGAAGACGGTTATCAAGAGTTTTCATTAACGCCAAGCTCACAGTTAGATGAAGAAGAGCTGCCGACAATTGATTTTGGTAATGAGGCAGAACTTGAATTTGAAATTATTGATCTACAGTCGCGTTATAACTTAAATAATATTGCAAATCAAAATCCTGAAATCCAAAATGAGCAAAGAATTATTTTTTTGAATATATTAGAAGCCATCCAAATTGAAGACTCTGATACACGACAACGCTTGTATGGAGCATTAAAAGATTGGCTAGATGAAGGTGGTCTGATTAGTGCAAATGGTGTAGAAAGCGGCACTTATCGCAGTAAAGACATACCTTATTTCGCTGCAGATCAGAAGTTAGTGTCACTCGCTGAATTACGCTTTGTTGAAGGCTTTACAACTGAAATAATTAATCAGTTGAAACCTCATGTAACTGTGCTGCCGATTGATCTTGCTAAATTAAATATTAATTCAGCAAGCGCAGAAGTCTTGGCAGCCTTGAATACATCACCAGTCGTTGATATTACTCCAGTACAATTCTTTTTAGCAGAACGCGAAGACGAAGAATTTTTAGGGTTTCCAACGGGCGAAATTGAGCAAGCAAAAACTGCTATTATTGGCGTTAATCCACTTGGTAGTCCAATTGTTGAAAATATGATGCAAACGTATAGTAATTTTTTCCAAGTTAATACAAAAGTAACGCTTGGTGATTTTAATTTTTGTATGCAGACCGTAGTATTACGTGAAAATGCCGACCCCGATAATCAAAGTGTGCCGACAGTAAAAGTGATTAGCCGACAACACGATACTCATGCCTTGTGTGAGAGTAGTAATAACAGTTAGAGTATTGGACTATGAGAACTTATATTAAGTTGCAAGCACCCTATGAGTGGGTCAAAGTAGATGGCAAAAAAGTCGAGTCATTTGGCGAAGTGGCATCACTCGATGAATATCCATTGTCTGATGATAATGAGGTCATTGGCGTTGTTTCTGGTGAGTGGGTAACGGTACAAAAAGTCTCGATACCTGCTAAATCTAAAAAACAATTTCTGCTCGCATTACCTTATGCTCTTGAAGAGGTACTCTCAGAAGAGGTTGAAGACACACATTTCGTTTGTTCTAGTTGGAAATCAGGCGAAGAATGTAATGTCATGGTCGTTTCAAAAGAAAAGATGCGTGAATGGCAAAGTTTAGCAAACACGCACCGCCTGCCGATCGAACGCTTGGTTCCTGATTATGCTTTGTTGCCATTCCATGATGTAGCAGATTACTCATTGGCACGCGTTGGTGAACAATTATTAGCAAATAATAAAGCAGGCTCAGGTGCTAGCCTTGATCAAGAATTCATCGATATCTGGTTAATGGACGTGCCGGTTGCAGCAACGGTTGCGATTAATGATCAACAACTAGCCGAACAGCTTATTGAAAATAACTCAGATCGTGATATCCGGCATTGGCCATTTGGTGAAAAAATGGCGCATTGGCTGGAATATTTACCTGACCCTAAAGTCGACCTTTGGGATGATTCTTTCCGCCCATCGGTGAAACCTTTGCATTGGCAGACATTCGTTATGCCCATTGCTATTATTTGTATGGCGGTTTTCATTAAATTTAGCTTTGATACCTATCGCTATTTCGCCTTACATAGTGAAATAAGGTCAATTAATTCTGAAATGGGTGAAATAGTCAAATCGACATTCCCTGAAATTGGTGATATTCCGCGTGGCCAAGAGCTACGAGTGATGAGGCAGGCACTGACACGTCAAAACGGTTCGGAACAGACTAAAAACTTTCAGACAATGCTGGTAGAGGTGTCGAGTGTTTTGAAGAGTCAAGGCGTTACGATTGCGAATTTAACGTATCGAGATAACAGCTTGGAAATCATTTGTGAACTCAATGGTTTTGCTCAAGTTGACCAATTGACTAAGCAGCTTAACGCTCGCGCTGGAATCAAAGCTGACTTGTTATCATCATCGGCTGATGATGGTGAAGTCTTTGCAAGTTTTTCGGTTAAGCACACATAAATAAGTAGCAAAAAATGAAAAATATAATCATAAATTATTGGCGGGAACTCGAAACACGTCAACAATGGACCTTAGGGCTGGGCAGTTTAATTGTAGCGTTTATACTATTTTATGCGTTAATTTTGAAACCTTGGCACCGTGCTTTATCAGAGATGTCAGAAAAAATTACGCAACAGCGTGAAAACCTTGTTTGGATGAGGCAGGCATCTGAAATGGTAAAAAATGGTGGCGTGGCAACTTCTGAGCAGGTTACTAAAGATGCTAATCAATCGTTACTATCTATTGTTGAAAAAACAGCGCGCAGCAATAACATTAATAAATCTATTCAACAAATGGTGCCAGGCACGAATACTCAAACTAATATTGAACAAGTAAATGTCGTGCTCGAAGAAGCAGACTTCAATCAATGGGTGTTGTGGGTCGATGATTTGTCTAGAAATTATGCAGTTAACATAATGCAGCTTAGTGTCGAGAGTGAAACAGAAGAACCAAATATTGTAGAGCTGCGAGTCACTTTTGAGCGTGGTTGATACTTTTTCGTGGGCTTTGGCTCTAAAAAAAATTATATGAGTTGCGCAAATGGAATTACAGTTATACCAAGTTGATGCTTTTGCTAGTCAAGTTTTTGGTGGTAACCCTGCAGCGGTAGTACCTCTTTTAGAGTGGCTTGATGAATCTCTTTTACAATCTATTGCAGCAGAAAATAATTTAGCGGAAACTGCGTTTTTTGTTCGCAAAGGCGAGACCTATGAAATTCGTTGGTTTACACCTTGGGCCGAAGTAGACCTGTGTGGTCATGCCACATTGGCGAGTGCTTATGTGTTATTTAATGAATTGAATTATAAGTCTAACACTCTCGTCTTTGATTCGAAAAGTGGCCTATTGCAGGTTGATAAAATAATTGATGTTAAGACGAATGAAGACTTATTTTTGCTCGACTTTCCGAATCAAAAACCTGTGGTTTGCGGTGCACCTCTTGGCTTGTCTGAAGCGCTTGGAATCGATGTTAAGCTTTGTCTTGAAAACGAAATTTATATTGTTGTTCTTGATGGCGAAGCACAAGTAGCGAGTTTGAAGCCCAATTTTACACGATTGCTAGAACTGGGTATAAGAGGCGTGACCGTAACGGCGCCGTCTAATCAGTATGATTTCGTGAATCGTTATTTCGCTCCTTTTATCGGCATTAACGAAGATTCAGTCACGGGATCTGCCTTCACGAAATTGATTCCGTATTGGGCTAAGCGGTTAAATAAAGACATTATGATTGCCAAACAAATTTCACGGCGCGGTGGTGAAGTTTATTGTGAGTTGGCAGGTGATCGCGTCAAAATCGGTGGCACTGCAGTCAAGTATTTACAGGGGGCGATCAGAGTTTAGTGTTGTTTGTTTTCGATTATTTGGACTATTTTGCGTAAGACGGAAGGAATGTTAAACGCTCGACGTATAAACACAGCAATCAATGTAAACGTTTTAGAATCCTGCTGATTATGTCATTTAAAAATTTCCGAACTTATATAATAATTCTATTTTTGTTAGGCCTATCTGCTTGTGGTGGTAGCTCAAGTAGTGGTGGTAATTCTGGCCAAACTGGTGAATTGGTTTCAATACTTGTTTTGGGTGATAGCATTGCCGTGGGGGAGAATCGTTTTGGCACTATAGTGCCCTGGCCGACTATTTTAGGCGCTGATTTAAATGTCCCAGTGGACAATCAAGCTGTGAGCGGAGTTGAAAGCAGCTTTGGCCTGAATGTTATCGAGGAGCTATTGAGCTCTACTCAGCCAAGTCATGTAATTATTATGTTAGGTACTAACGATGCGATAAGCGGCTCTGTGTCAGCCGCAATTGGAAATTTGCAAGCAATGGTGGATATTGCCAATGATAATAATGTTGTTGCGGTTGTAGCGACCTTGCCTGTTATTACCAATTCAGAGGTAAACAACAATAATACTGCAGAGATCAGTGATGCAATTCGAAATTTGTCTGGTGCTACCATTGCAGATGTCAGAGATCTTTTTGGTTCTGATGGTGCTGGTTTGTTGATTGA
>JALZWI010000209.1 GCA_023299895.1 Arenicella sp.
TGAACTCACACAATGCTGTAATTTAACACCATAGCCTCGATTTAATAACGCAACATAGCCTAACTCACCAAGTCTAGCTGGCAACATATCAACCACCATATTGCGTATACCAGTAACCAGTACCATCTGCGGATAAGTAGGAACATGTTGCTCTCCAGTCACTTTAATCAGTAATTGATAACGGTAAGCTCGTACCAATAAACCAATTAGATAAACTAGCAGACAAGCAAAAACCAAACTCAATGAGGTCGCTTGTAATGTTGAAAATATGCTCGGACGTTGCTCATCCGGGACACCAGCCGTCACCATATTAAGCAATAGAGCTAAAATGACGAAAGATATACCAACTGATAGACCTAAGCGGAAAATGTTTTTCATATAGATTAAGAAAGCGTTGCTGTTTTATATCGCTATGGTTGCATGATAATACTAACTTAGACTAAGGCGAGTGAAAATGTAGACTAGCTTACTGGAAATTAAGCCTAAGAAAGGAGTCGGTAAAAAAAACTTAATTAGGCACTTTTCTCGATTTTAGTTTTTTCATCGGTACGCCAGCAACTACGGCATAATCATCAACTGATTTATTCACCACAGTACTGGCCCCCACAATACTGCCTGTCCCAATATTGACACCATCTAGCACCTGCACATGACTTCCAAACCAAACATTATCATCCACCTGAATACCGCCCTGTGGCAGCATACCTTGCTTTTTAAACGGTAAGTCAAGATCATCTGAGCCATATGGGCCACTCCCAATAAAGTAACTAAACGCACCAATCAAGACCAGATCACCAACCACTACATCACTGCCCTCCATAGCGTGCATCAAGGTACTGATACCAATCGTACACCCTTCACCGATGGTAATATCTCCGTTTTTACAAGATAAAACGACACTACGACTGACGATCGTATTCGCTTTAATAATGATGCCGTTGTTTGACCCACCTTTAGCGTCCAACACAGCGCCATCATCAACAATAACATTATCACCCAAGGTGATTTTCAAACCGTGGCGAATACTGACACTCTGACCAAATACCACATTACGACCAACCGAGCCAAGAATAAAGGGGTACAGAAATTTACGCAGCACCAACCCCAAGGCTCCTGGCACCCAAGATGCCAACAACATGATTAATTCATATTTAATTAAATACCAGATATTGCTCGTACCCAAAGCCAAATCCTGATAACGCTGGAATGTAGACTTACTCCCATCCGTCAACTGTTCATGCAAAGTCCCTTCAGACAAACCAGGTTTCTCACTCATACAGAACCCTTTCTATTAAGGTTCTTTTCCATTAGAGCTAGCCACCCAATTTTTGATTTTTGATGCCGATCATTTTTTTCCTGACAAGGCGGAAGTTCACACAGGCGCGGAGCATACTTAAGTACGTCAGCACCGATTATATCGGCAACGAAGTTCAGGGAGAAAATGATCAAGTCAAAAAAAATTAATGTTGGTGTCCGCCTGGGCCGTGAACATGCCCATGTTCAACCTCTTCAGCAGTTGCTTCACGCACATCGGCAATTGAAACGTCGAAAAACAAATCCTTACCAGCAAGTGGGTGATTACCATCGACTGTGACCATACCATCTTCGATGCCGGTAACAACAACAGGTACTGGGCCTTGCTCAGTTTCAGCTTGAAAACGCATGCCTATTTCAACTTGTTTTATTTCTTCACCGAAAGCTTCAGCAGGTACTGTTTGTACAAGTGCTTCTACAGGCATACCATAGCCTTTTTCAGGCGATATTTCAGCGGTTAGTTTGTCGCCAGTTGTTTTACCTTCCAGCTGCTCTTCAAGGCCAACAATAATATTGTTCGAGCCATGCAGATAAACCAGTGGTTCTTGGCCTGATGAGGAGTCTAATACTTCTCCAGCCTTGTCTTTAAGTTCATAGTGCATGGTTACAACTGAATTTTTTTGAATAATCATAATGTCTGTCTATTTTTAATATTAAAAAAGGTCACTACTATTTTTCTTCGTGATAGTCATCGTCAACATTTACATCCCAAATTTTATCGCGATCAGTGACGCCCGATAAGATAGCCTCTGCAGAATAACGAGCGGTTAACATAGAGTGGTCTTGGTTGTTGTAGCGATGCATACCGTTTCGCCCAACTAAGAAAAGATTATCAAAGCCATCTAAGTACTCCCGTACTTTCGGAAACTCGTCATAGGTTCCAAAATAAGCTGGGTAAGTTTTCTCTACCTTATGCACGGTATGATCAAGCACATCAACCGAATCGATCAAACCAATCAACTCTAGTTCTTTAATCGCTAGTTCTGTTAGGTCTTCTTCACTCATGGTCCATAGATCATCAACTTCATTACAGAAATATTCTAGGCCAAGCCAAACATTACCTTCTTGCGCAACTAAGTCTGGAGACCAATTATTAAAAATTTGTAAGCGGCCAATACGTACATCAGGCTCTTGGATATAAATCCAATTATCTGGCAACATATTTGAGTCACTGTCATCAGTATACTTAGATTTTTTCAGCTTCTTTAACAGTACACCAAGTGTAATAAAATCACGATACATTAAACCTTCTGAAATACGTTTAATCTCGTCAGGCGCCTGGTCAAACATACGCACCAAAAACTTAACTGGCATGGTTGACACAAAGTAATCACTGTCGTGCCAATTTGACTCACCAGTTTGCACGTCTTGTGTTTGTACTCGCAGAATTTTTTTATTTTCGTAATCAACGTCTAAATCAGTCACACGAGTTTGCATAACGACTTCGCCGCCACGTGCCTCAACCTTTTTGGTGACAACTTCCCACATTTGTCCTGGGCCAAATTGTGGGTATAAAAATTTCTCAATCAAACTTGTGTTGACACCTTTTTGACGAAAAGATGACGTCTTAAACCGTGAAAATAGTGCATGCTTGATTGCTTCAACAATCGACAAGCCTTTAATACGTTGCGCACCCCACTCAGCACTAATTTTATGGCATTCAATGCCCCATACTTTTTCAGTGTAGTCTTTAAAAAAGGTACCGTATAAGGTTTTACCAAAGCGATTAATTAAAAAGTCTTCTAAATTCTTCTCTTCACGGATTGGGAATACTTTTGCGCGGACATAACTGAAACCGATAAACATCATTCGATAAATACCGAGATTGCGAATGGTCTCAATACTTAATGAAATCGGATAATCAAAGAACTTACGTAGAAAATAGATCCGCGATAAGCGGTTACGCAACAGCATCTTACCCATCAAACCATCGGTATTTTCTTCACTCGAATCTTTATTTTCGATTGTGCGGGTTTGATTTTGATAGGTAATTTTCTGGGACTCACCAAAATCATAAGACATATGCGATGCCCACCAATCCATTACCCAATCAGATTTTGAAAAAAACCGATGGCCGCCGATATCCATACGGTTACCTTTGTAGTTAACCGTCTTGGAAATACCGCCAACTTGTGTGTCTTGTTCAAACAGAACAGGAACCAAATTTCGCTCTTGTCGGTGTTCAAGCACTTCATAAGCAAGCGTTAGCCCAGCAGGGCCAGCTCCGGCAATGACAATCTTTTTTATTGAGTCTTGCATAAATCAGGGTCTTTAAATACGAAAAATCCTCGGATGAGGAAGTTAAACCAAAACACGATACCAGCAGAGGCAACTTTTGATAAACGATAATCCGTCGATAATAGATCAACGCCAACATAAAGTATTAACTGGTTCAAGAGTAAACCGCCAACGCCGACTAATACAAATAGAGTCGCGGTAAATGCTTGTGAATTACCACTGCGATCTTCAAAAACAAAATATATAGAGACAAAATAATTCACCACACAGCCAGCTGAAAAACCTATTGCCGCCGCGTATAGATAATACATTGAAAATTTTTCAACTAACAACGTTAATAATCCAAAATCAGCCACCAATGCTGCGCCGCTACTCAATCCGTAGAGAAACAACTTAATAATAAAGCCCTTATTCATTTTCAATAATAATTATTATGTTGCCCTTACACACAAACACTCAGTCGGTATTTTATATGGCACTGATTTTGCCAAATTTGGCGTAGTATGCGTGGATGCAAGACGAATTAAAACCCCTGAAGACAAACTAAAGCATTTTTTTTAACCAGCTGTTTTGTTTGGCTAGACTCTATTCATATTAACGGATAAGCTACGTCTTTTAGCACCAAAAGTCGGCAAAATGAAAAGATGATTTGACGACATAATTCAAGACGGCTACAGGCAATATGATTACTCGAAATCATCAAAGTAATAAAGGTTTTTTGAACTCTCAGCACACGTCTTATTCCACAATTGAAGCATGGCTTATTTTTGGTTTTTTAGTTTTATCTTTTGCCTTTATATTCCCTGAATTGTTTTTTTTGAAGCTTTCCCCAATGGGTGGCCTGCCGTCTGCAATCAAAGATCCTGCTGTAAGCTGGGCAGCATTTATGCCGGCATTTCGTGAATTTCGCTTAGAATTGTTTGAACACAACAACATTCTTTGGTCAAATTTAAGAAGTCTGGGCTTACCAATGCTCGGTAACGGCGTTCAGGCCGCGCCATTATTTCCGCTTAACTTAAGCTTATTGTGGTTGCCAGACTCTTTGTATTGGTCTGTAATGCCAATTCTTAGAGTGATATTAATTGCTTTAGGGGCTTACCTCTTAAGCCGCCGCGTCTTTGGTTTAACGTTGGTAGCAAGTCTTTGTTTTGCATTGTTAACCGGGTTTAACATCAACGTGATGCGATGGATAAATCACCCCCATACCAATGGTTTATTAGCTGGCATTTGGTATACCTATTTCTGTTGTACGCTTTTCATCAATCATGATAAGCACAGATCAACTATTTTTTGGCATTGGTTAGGCTTAGTTGTTTGCGTATTCGGCATGATAACAAATGGTTTCCCGGAGACTTCTGCCCTAGCGGCTATTTTTGCTGCCTGTTTTTTCATCGCTTTTATTGCTAGCAACTGGACTCAATACAAAACATCCTCAGTTCGATCTCTCAGCTTGATAGTGCTCGCTCATATCGTCGGACTTAGTTGCTCAGCCGTACAGATTTTTGCCTTGCTGGAATTCATAGATATTGGCGCAGCCATGGAGTTACGCAAAGGATATATTGGCGGCACCTATTGGCCTGCTGAAAGAATCCCATTTGCTCTCTCACAACTAACTCCTTTCTGGGTCAATCTTGAATACCTAAAATACTTGAATTTTTCGATTGGTTTATTTGGCGGATTCTTTTTTGTGAGGGGTTTGTGTCTGTGGCTAAAAGTCAGTCGACGACCTTGGATAGGCATTTCTTGCTTGTTGATGATGGCTCTGTATATTATTAAGTCCTTTGGTTTGGTCGACGCTGTAGAAACGGCTTTTGCGAATATACCCGTACTAGCCCAAAGTCATTTTCCGCTTTATTTTTCACCGCTATTTTATTTTGGGGCAGCGTACTTTATTGCTCTTGGACTTGAAAGCTATGTTTCTGTCTTCCAGGACTCTAAGAAACAACAAATCATTAGCTTTATCATCAGCTGTGTAGGCGTAGTCGTCATACTCTGTCTGTGTGCTTGGCATATTCATTACTTTATGCACTTTCCGTGGTTTGGTCTAATTGAATTTATATTTCGAGACGAGTTACGACACTTTTTGTTTTTTCTGATAGGTGTTTCCTTTTTAGTTGCTTATCAGTTTTTTAGCCTGTTCGAAAAAATCACTTCTTTAAACTTGTATAAGAAGTTACTTAAACCATCCTATTTTGGTGTTGCTGCGATTGCTTTTATTATTATCGAAATGAGTATCAGTTATTTTGATCAACACACAAAGATGGATCACTTTTCTTTAGGCTTGACGAAGGATTTAACATCAACTTTCGATCAAGTAGTTGAAAATTCGCCCGTACCACGGCATGAACTACGGTCTAACGATCGAAACGGTGACTATTCTGGGTATGGTATCGGCAATGTTGACAATGGTGTATCGGCAATTTTACCACCAGACCAACGTAAAGTTCGTCAGGGCTTATTTGAAACGACATTTGCAGGTTATTTTCCCGTCGATAAAACACGAAGAGACTGGGCATGGGAAGCGCTTTCCGCTAATTTGGTGATCGTCAGCACAACGCCGAGAATCAATTTGGACTGGTCAGAACTTAGCATCGACTCAACAATAAATGCAAAGGTTCAAAATTGGCAGCCATTGATTAACATGCCGCGCGCACAACCCTACTATTTAGAAGGTTCAGTCGAAGGAATTTTTAAAGCAGGTAACGACGTAATTCCTTGGATTCAGTTTAAAGGCCAACACCACAGTTTCTGGATGGAAGGTAATATTTCTGGATTCGAGCACCTAGAAAAACACGATGAAAAACATCGGATCATCACTAAATGGCGAATACGTATTCCGGATTCTTGGCTAAAAGAAAACCAGTATCAAATGTTAGTAAGACTTGGCTCCAAAAGTACACGAAGCTATATGGACACCCGTACAACCACTATTGACTTAACAGCGATAGAGCCTGACAAACAAATGTACAAAAAATATGCCAACATTATAAATGCGTCCTTAGTCGCGGCTAGCCCAGATGACAGCTTACACATTTTTTATAATGACAAAGCCTTACCAAGAGCTTATGTTGCAAGTCAGTGCCAAGCGAACATCAATATAGAAGAGAGTGTCGAGTTTTTACGTTCATCGGATGATGTTCTTAAAGGACATATTACGATCGAACAAAACACACGCGATGTGAACTTAGACTGTAACAACTATTCTGCTGATTTTAAACGAGTACCTATCGAAGCTGACCGAGGCTCTAGTCTAGAGCTACAAACAGTAACTGGACCTGCGATTGTCGCAGTGAACAATTATAACTACCCAGGCTGGAAGGCTAGAGATGCTCTTTCTGGGGAAGAACTAACTATACTGAGATCCAATGCAATTTTCAGAGCGGTTTACCTGCCAGAAGCCCGTAAATACCAAGTGCAAATGAACTATCAACCTTGGTGGTTGAAAATAGTCTATGCCTTATTGTTGATTGCCTTTTTGTTAATTGTCTGCGTATTTATAGGCTTAGGCAGGACTCAAAAAGAGTCTAGTTAATGCCTCGTTTGGCGTGAATTATGACGTTTTTGAAACTGAGATGAACGTTTTTCTTTAGGTGCTTTGAGCAAACACTTAGGAATAGACTTAAGTCCTGACTGCGCGAAATCTTGCTGAATGGCATTAGCAAAAATTGTTTTATCCAAGTCAAAATCATCAACAGCAATTGAGAAAAGTAAATCGTATAACCGTAATAAGGAAATTTTATGCGTTTGACCTGTCCGATCAAACAAAGCTTGCGTAATCAGCTGAAAATTCATGAAAGGTTGGTCAACCAATAAGAACGGTAGACTGTGCTTAAATCGACCTGAATTAGCCAATAGATCCCAGTAACGTGCAAAACGATTCATCGCCTGCACAGACAAATAATCGACCGTATCACTTGAGACAATCGAAAACGGCGGGTTAGGATTAAACACCAACTGATGAGCTTGCGTATGACGAACAATTGGCGAGCCTTTAAGTCGTTTTAAAATTCCAACTTGTATCTCGTGCGGTGCTAACTCGTACAATGTATTAAAACTATTTGCAAAACTATCGATACTTTCGCCTGGCAGACCAAAAATTAAATCAGCGTGGATATAAGCATTGGTATTGTCTCGTATCCAGCGAATATTCTCTTGAGCTTGTTCGTTGTCTTGACGCCGGCTAATACGCATTTGTACTTCTGGGTTAAACGTTTGAATGCCGATTTCAAACTGTAATGAGCCTGCCGGAAATTTGGCAATTTCCGTTTTAAGTGCATCAGGTAAATGATCTGGAATTACTTCGAAATGTAGAAACAAATCATCGTCTAAACGCTCTAAGAAAAATGCCAAAATCTTTAAGCTGTTTTTTATTTTAAGATTGAACGTTCGGTCAACAAACTTAAAATGACGAGCGCCACGTTGATATAACACGTCCATTTTTTCTAGAAATAAATCAAGATCAAATGGCCATGCGGTTTTATCCAGAGCGGACAAACAGAATTCACATTTAAACGGACAGCCACGCGATGCCTCAACATAAAGCACTCGGTTTTTAATATCATCATCCGTATACAACTCATACGGCATGGTGATATCTTGCAATTTAGGTTGCTCACCCGCAATCACTTTTTCTTGAGGCGTTTCGCCTTCTAATAATTTACGGCATAAATCGGTGAA
The DNA here is from genome assembly GCA_023299895.1 of Arenicella sp. Next base: position 8,230 of record JALZWI010000209.1, read on the forward strand.
ACTTTTATCACCCCAACCAGTGATAACATAATCTGCCAGCCTAACAATTTTTTGGCCATCTATTTCATGACTCACTTCTGGGCCGCCTAAAATCACAGTTACCTCAGGTGCAACGGCTTTGAGCAAGGCTAAGACTTGTTCCGTTTGCACCACATTCCAAATATAAACACCAAAACCAACGATTGTTGGAGTACTTTGTAGAATTGATTCGACCACATCTTCGGGTCTCGACTCGAGGGTAAACTCTTGAATCTCACATTGCTCCTGCAGTTCTGATAAATTCGCTTTTAAATAACGTAAGCCAAAAGCGCTGTGAATATAGCGCGCATTTAGTGTACTCAGCACGATTGGGCTGTTCGTATTAGATTTTGTTGAGACCAACTGATTCAAAATTGCTTCCTAGCCAATTCATTTAACACAAAGCTACTGGCAAAAAATGCGAACGAGCCTGTTATGTGTGTTATTGAGCCTAAACCACCAGCACAGTTCAACGCATTATTCGGCATATTTGGCACATCAGCATCTGAACTATCGACACTTGGGCGCTGTGCAGTTGTGCCGCCTTGGCCATCAGGGAAGACTGATTGTTCATCCGAATAAATACATGGCACACCAAAACTGCGTTTAAGATTGCGTGCAAAACTATAGTCCTGACGCAATAGCTTTCGTGTTCGCGCTAACAGCACATCGTGTTCAGTACGACTTAAGTCTGACTGCCTTATTTTTGTCGGGTCAATTTGACCGCCTGCGCCACCAATCGTCAGGATATTAATTTTATTCGTTTTACAAAAATTAATCAGCGCGGCTTTAGTTCGAAAATCATCAATACAATCAATCACGAAATCCATATTCGAATTGAGATATAACTTAAGATTATCGCGACTAATGAATTCATCAATACAATGCACTTTACAGTCCAGATTAATTTGCGCAATACGATCTTGCATGACGACTATTTTGTCTCGCCCGATACTGTCTGTGGTAGCAAGTATTTGTCGGTTGATATTAGATTCCGCAACCATGTCCATATCAATCATGGTGATCTCGCCAACTCCACTACGCGCTAAACTCTCAACCACCCACGAACCGACACCACCGACACCAATTACACACACATGCGCCGCCAGCAATCGTTTCAATCCATTATCACCATACAAGCGAGCAATACCACCGAAGCGGCGCTCATTATGAACAGTATTTTTAATTACAGTATTCATTTTTATAGATAAGAATGTCGGTCACGCATACACTAGGTTAAATGAGCCAAAGTAAACTTCATTTAATCGACACACACTGCCATATCGATTTTGATGATTTTGATAACGA
>JALZWI010000210.1 GCA_023299895.1 Arenicella sp.
CAAATACACGCGGCGGCGGCATTTACGCCAATGACTCTCAAATCACTTTGATAGAGACCACGATTTCAGGTAATGATGCCGACAGTGGTGGCGGGCTTGGTGCCAATGATACAGATTCAATAATCATTAATTCGACATTCGATAGCAATACAGCGGATAGTTCAGGTGGTGGGATTTTCAACCGAGGAGTATCGACTATCTCTGTCTCGCACAGCACCTTATCAAATAACAGTGCTGGATATGGCGGCGGTATTTCTAATAATGGGTCTCTAACCATAAGCAACAGTACTGTCTCTGCTAATTCGGCCCAGATGGCAGGAGGCTTGGACACACTTCGAACGACATTGATTACAAACAGCACGTTCTCTGACAACAGTGCTGAACGTTTTGGCGGCGGCATTATTGTGTCTGGAGGTATTAATAGGCCATTGGAAACAACCATTAGCAATAGTCTAATTTCAGGGAACCTGGCAAGTGTTGGTTTTTCTGAAATTTTTGTTCGTTACAGTGATATTATTAATGAGGCTATTACTCAAAACAGTCTAATTGGTCATAGCTCACTGACAAGTGATATGGCCTTTGGCAGCGCTTTCGTACCTAGCGATACGGATATTATCGCAACCAGCGATGGTTCAAATATCACTCTCACCCAAATCCTTGCCCCCCTAGCCCAGAACAGTGGCGACACTCAAACCCATGCCCTGCCCGCAGGCAGCCCTGCAATAGACGCCGCTAACCGATCAAACTGCCCGACCACAGACCAGCGTGGTGAAACCCGTGGTTTTTTATGTGACATAGGCGCTTACGAATTCAACACCAACGATCAAGACAGTAGTTTTTATGTCATTCCATTATCTGACGGCAAAGTTGTGGTTATTCCTTTATAGAAGAGAGTATCTAAAAACCAAATCCCACTTTGATGTTACCGACTTCGATTCACTGTTAAGTATAACGAAAGACTCCTCATTTATAGGAAATTACATACGTACTAATTCAGCCACTTCTAATGTGCCGTTGATGTCTAAAAATGGACAAGACTTAGCGTACTCTATAGCTTGTTTAATTGACTCTGCTTGAATCAATGTATAGCCAGTCATTGCAATTGAGCTGCCCTCTTTAACTAAACCCTCAGAGTTAACTGTGTGTGTATTTTTAAATGGCACCATCGGTTTTACAACTGCCTCGCCAAGCGAACCCAACCATTGTTGATGTTTGGCAAAGTGCGCTCTGCCTTCTTCAGCTGTTGCAGGTTGGTCACCACCTAAGTAGCTAATTATATATTGGTTCACTATCACTCCTGTCATAAATTAGAGTTGTGTTCGGTCTTCATATTAACAACCCTCAGCAGGCCAAACAATAGTTTTAATGTTGACGAGAAATAAACATCGTCTCTTGAACTCAAGTACAATTAAAACAAATAATGTCGTAATGCTTATTTGGCTATATTCGCTTTCAAATTTTTTCAATTTGGCTAAAATACTGCTCCAACATATTTTATATGCTTAGCTTTCAATAATTAGAATAATAGAAAGTGCTTAAAAAATTATCTGGGTGCCGGCCAGCTGACTCCCGTTAACCTATGATTCATTAAAAGATCAACCATTTAGATAGAGAGATACTATGAAAAGTTATGATATTGCTAATATTCCCGGCGACGGTGTAGGTAAAGAAGTTGCTGATGTAGCCATGAGTGTTATTGACGCGGCCGCTGATAAATTTGGTTTTACTGCCAAGCATCAAGAATACGATTGGGGTTGTGATTATTATCTCAAGCATGGTGAAATGGGGCCGAGCAATATGCTCGATGAGCTAACCGGAACCGATGGTATTTTTCTTGGCTGTATCGGCGATGCGGCAAAAGTCCCAGACCATATTTCTCTTGGTCTATTAATGGTTATCCGTAAAGGCTTTGATCAGTACATTAATTTGCGCCCTATTACGCTTTACCCAGGCGTTGAATCACCAATCCGCACTGCGACTCCTGAGACGGTCGATATGTTGGTAGTGCGTGAAAATACCGAAGGTGAGTATTCTCAAAACGGCGGCATATTTAAACCAGGCACACCTGATGCATTTGCACTGCAAACCGCGATTTTCACTCACAAAGGCTGTGATCGTGTCATTCGATATGCTTTTGAAATGGCGCGTAAGCGTAAAAAATTAGGCAATGGCGACATCGTTGGTAATGTCACTAACTGTAGTAAAGCGAATGCCCTAAATTACTCCATGGTTTTCTGGGATGAAATTTTCAACAACGTTGGTTCTGAATATTCAGATGTCAGCAACGACATGGCATTAGTCGACGCAATGACCATGTGGTTCGTCAAAAACCCACAATACTTTGATGTTGTCGTTGCTTCTAATCTGTTCGGCGACATCATCACAGATCTTGGCTCTATGCTGCAGGGCGGTATGGGCTTTGCGGCTGGTGGCAACATTAATCCAGAAAAAGACTTCCCATCAATGTTTGAACCAATCCACGGCTCTGCTCCTAAGTATCAAGGCAAGAACATTGTTAATCCAATCGCATCGATCGAGTCAGCACGCATGCTGCTAGATCATATCGGCGAAGAAGAAGCCGCTAATCACATTCAAATGGCTATCAAAGCAGTTATCGCGGACGGTAACATTGGTACTAAAGACATGGGTGGTAGCAATACCACGTCTGAAGTTGGCGACGCTATCGTAAAAACATTCTTAGCTACTTAGTTGTTATAGTCTAGCCCCCCATTACGGGGGCTAGATACTTCTAACTAATCTTCTTAAGGGAAAGAAAATGATTAGTATTACAACATGGACCGTCTCACCGTAATAGTTTCAGCCCTTTTAAAAACGTATTGGCATATTGGTCACTTGGCTTGTAATATGCTCATATTCTGTAGAAATAATTTTTGAGGTCATTATGCAAACTAAAGCAGCCGTCGCCTATGCAGCTGGCAAGCCGCTTGAAATAGAAAGCGTACAACTTGACGGCCCGCAAACCGGCGAAGTATTAATTGAAGTTATGGCAACTGGCGTGTGTCATACCGATGCATTTACCTTATCGGGAGATGATCCAGAAGGTGCGTTCCCTGCAATTCTAGGGCATGAAGGTGCCGGAATTGTGCGAGAAGTTGGCGCTGGTGTCACCTCTCTTAAAGTTGGCGATCATGTTATTCCGCTCTATACCCCTGAGTGTCGCGAATGTGATTATTGCCTGCACCCTAAAACAAATCTGTGCCAAGCGATTCGCAACACACAAGGACAGGGTTTAATGCCAGATGGCACCTCACGCTTCTCAATGAATGGCAAGCCACTTTTACATTATATGGGTTGCTCAACCTTTGCTAACTTCACTGTATTAGATCGGAAGAG
>JALZWI010000211.1 GCA_023299895.1 Arenicella sp.
CGACAGTGTTCCACGCATTCGGGTATTCAATAAAATTGACTATCTGAAAGACGATGCCGCACAAGAAAAACGTATTGAAGAGCTGCACGAAAAATACCCTGACTGTATTGTCCTTAGCGCGCGCCGTAAGGATGATATAACAGAGCTGCATAAAGCTATTGTACAAATTTTTCAAAAAGATTTGATTGAGTCCGAGATTTTTTTACCTTGGTCGGAACAAAAATTACGAGGTGAGATCTTTGCCTCTTGTGACGTATTTGAAGAGAGTGCCGATGCCATGGGCGCTTTTTTTCGCTTTCGCGCCTCAGCAGATGTGATCAAGAGACTGAATCAACTCTTAGACGGTTCGTGCTAAGTAATAAATAGCCCTGGAGTTTCAGATTTTACTTTATATGCTTGCGTAAGGTGAAAGGCTTTGGTTAGAGTCGTCAAATAAGGTCAGGTTTAAGATTTGCTTGGATTTTGCATTTCTCCCGGCTAAATTGATTTTATGATTTATAGTTCAGTAACTATTCTTCAGTACGTTCTGCAAGATTAGAGTCTGATGAGAGTGCTGGAGATACACTTGATCTATTGTGAAAACTAAGTCGAATACTATGTTTTAAGCAAGCAGATAAATTAATGGAGGCGTCTCAACGCCTCCATTAAGTTGAGTACTTATAAGCTTTTAACTGACAGCCTTGTCAGGTATTTTAGTTAGCTTATTTGATTCGCTCTTCAGGTGATGGTGAACGTTTTTCTTCGTCAACAAAACCAAATAGTGGTCGGTTATTTGGGTTGCCTGGGCTGGCGCCTTGAGTTCGTAATTTAAAAACCGTTCCGTCTCTCAGAATTAATTCTTGACCACCTAAATCGGTTACCTCTCTGTGGCCTGTCCATCCGGTAACTTCAACAGGGTCACCTACGGCCATTGTGTCTTTATGGAAATCATAACTACGTGCTAGATTAGCTTGCATAGTTTCGATTCGATATGTGGTCGTTTTGCCTTCTTCTTCCACATCAACATTAAAGAATATATGTGGATTAATGTAATCTATTTTACTGACTTTACCTAGAATTGTAATGTTTGAATCGTAGTCATAGAGAGCGCTAAACGAATGATGCGCGACTGCAATGTTAGAACAAAAAACGATTGTTGCAACGGCAATCGAAAGGCTGGCTATTAGTTTTCTGAGTTTTGGTTTCACTATTATTCTCCTATTTGTTTATTTATTATTTTATTGTGTTGATTAATATTGGTTTAAATATGAATATTTTTTGTTGTTCGGCGCTCGCTTAATTTAGTCAACAAATTACCATAGCATTAGCGGTGTGGAAGGTCAAAGCTTTCTAAATTATCAATATTCATTGTAAATATATTTTGGTTTATTTAGTCAGATTAAGCCTTAAAAAAACAACTTCAAAATAAACGCGATAATAACAACATTTAGAGTCCATTTAATTGCGCCTATGCCTTTTTTGATCTGAAAGTTTGCGGCTACCCAGCCGCCGATGGTAGTGCCGATGGCTAGGGCGATGCCGTATTTCCAGAGGAGTTCTAGTTGTGAGGCAAAGATGATTAAGGCGAAGCTTGTGTAGCACAGGACAATAAAGACTTTGTGACTGTTGGTAGTGATTAAGTCTAATTGCATTACTCGATTTAACACTGGCATTAATAAAAAACCGACGCCGATGTGAATGAAACCACCCCAGAAACCGATTAATACCATCAATAGATGACCTGCTATAAGTCTGTTCTTAGTGGGTGACTCTCGATTTTTGATGGTTTCCGCTTCTGGTAAAGCCATGACTACAAGCACCGTCAACATGATAATGGCTAGTAGGTGATTGAACTCATCGTTAGGTACTTGGGAGGCTATGTAAGCACCGATGATTGTGCCTGGAATGGTGCAGGCAGCTAAGCTTAAACTTAGGCGAAAATTCGAAAATCCCTTGCGGTAAAAAGCGATCACAGCTGAAATGTTTTGTGGCAATATCGCGATACGGTTAGTGGCATTGGCTACAGTACCAGGCACACCTAGAAAAATCATAATCGGCACAGACAGCATAGAGCCACCGCCAGCCATAACATTGAGAAAACCCGTGGCGATGCCGGTAATTAATAATAAGAGGAGTTCTGACATCAAGGGAGTGTAACTGAATTTGGCTTACTGCTAAACTCAACTGTCTATGGACTTATATTATCAAACATACCCCGCAGATTATCTTGAAAAGCCACTTGCCGACCGAGAGAGCTTAGCGAGTCCAGTGCTTATTATTCCTGGCTTGTTTGGTTCTACGGCTAATTGGCGAGGTATTTCAAAAAAACTCTCTGATACTTGCCCAGTTATCGTGATTGATCAACGCAATCACGGGCGTTCTCCACATGCTGATTCGAACAGTTATTCGGACATGGTGGGTGATTTGCATGATTTTATCGAACAGCACCAATTGGCTAAACTGATTTTATGTGGTCATTCAATGGGTGGTAAGGTGGCGATGCTATTTTCTTTATTGCACCCAGCCTACGTAGAACAATTAGTGGTGCTAGATATTGCGCCTGTGACGTACCAGCATAGTCATGCACCTTTTTTGGAAGAATTACTCAAAATTGACTTATCTCAGTTGGAATCACGTAAGGATGCTGATCGACTTTTAGCATCTGTGATTCCTGACGATGGTACTCGATTATTTCTGTTACAGAGCTTGGCTGGTACTGTCGGTGACTTTTATTGGCGGATTAATTTATCGATATTGCATGAGTTTATGTCTCAGATCGTTGGTTTTCCCGATGAAAGTGTGGCAAATTTAGGCAACGGCTGCGAAGTAATCGCAATTACCGGTGAATTTTCAAATTATGTTAGTGCTCAGGGGTATCAAAAATTGCAGGATTATTTTAATAACTCTAAGCAGGTAGTTGTAGATAATGCGGGACACTGGTTACATGCTGAACAGCCCACTAAAGTGTTGGATGTACTAAAACAGTTCATGAAAAAATGACAATTAAAGGTAATGATTTAGATGTTGATCAGGTCAGTTATGACATGATGAATAAAAAACGTAAATATGCATTATTGATCGAGGCGCATACGCAAGATTTATATCGTTATGCTCTATGGTTATGTAAAGACAAAAATATGGCAGAAGATGTCATGCAAGAGGCTTTTTTACGTGCATGGAAATCACTCGACAGTCTACGTGAAGCGAAAGCGGCAAAGGGCTGGTTGTTTACTATTTTTCGTCGTGAACATGCCCGTCAATTTGAACGTAAACAGTTTAAATATAACGATGTTGAGTCGATGGATACAATTGCTGATAACGAGATTGGTTACGATGATCGTCCTGAAGCGTTTGCTCTGCGAAATGCACTTAAAGTGCTGCCTGCAGAGTATCGAGAGCCGCTTGAAATGCAAGTTCTTGGTGGTTTCTCATGTGTTGAAATTTCCAACATCTTAGGTATTAGTGCTAGTGCGGTAATGACTCGATTGTTTCGTGCACGTAAAAAAATGCGTGAGATCTTAGGTCAAGATACACTCGATAATGTTAGTTTTTTCAATAGTTAATTTAATTAAGGTTTGTATAAAAATTAAAAAATGGAATGCCTTGAATTTAAACGGTTAGCATTATCTGACCCAAACAGTAAAGATATAAGTTTTGTGGAGCACTCTGAGACTTGCCCGTGTTGCATAAAATACGTCGAAGGCGTTCGTGAAATGGACGCTAACCTTGCTGATAGTATTAATGTTGAGGTGCCTAGCAACTTAATGGCCAAGCTAGAACTGAGCCAACTTATTGTACATGAGAAGCAAATCATTTCTAATGTTGGCTGGTACTCTAAAGTGGCTGGCTTTGCCATCATTATGTTTGTCAGTGGTTTTCTGCTTAAGGGCTTTTTATCAACTGAGCAAGGCCCTGTTACCTATAGCTCTCTTGATGGTTTGCATCAAGCCTCAGAAGAGATGGTTGTCAATGTAATAGATCATATTGAGAAAGAGCCGATGTTGCCGATTTGGGATGCTGGTTTGTCTAATCAGACAATGAAGACGCTGCTAGCAAGCTATGACCCAAGTATTAAGATAAATGAGATGGAAAACCTTCTATTCATCAAAGTATGTGAAATTACTCATGACTACAATGGATTGCACGCTACTTTAGAAACAAGCTATGGGCAAGCATCCTTTGCTTATATTAAAGGGCGACCGGTTGGCGAGGTTAGAGATGCGACTTATAAAGGTTATATGACACGTATTAAACCTATTCGTAACGGTAGTTTAATCATTATGAGCCAACATATGGGCGCGATGGAAGAAGCTGAAGTTGAGTTAGAGTCGGCTATTTATTGGGATATTTAAAGTAGGTATTAAGACTATATAAAAATATGGATATCTTTAAAGTTAGTTATTTAGGTGGGTGTTTCACTTCAATTAGTTGACTAAATTGCGTACCATCTTCCGATATCAAAGTGATTGAAGTACTATCGCCGACAAGCAAAGCCTTGTCAGGCTGTATCAACATCAAGTGTTTACCTAAGGGTGAGAAAGTCACTTCGCCGTTTCCTGGAATAGTCAGTTTCTTTAAATGTTGCATTTGAGCAATATCATTTTCAATCACGGTGTCGTGCATCATTACGCTACCAAAATCTGAGCTTTGAGCTGCCACCACTACTATGTCAGTGTCTGTTTTGTTTTGTAGACTAAAATAGCCAGCCATACTATTTACATTAGGCGGTGCAGGGCGTATCCATGCATCAGACATCACCAAGTCAGTCATTATTTTGGCATCACCGCTATCGCCTGGGCTGACAGACTCGTGGGACATAAGCGGAGTATCAGTAGCAGTGTTGCTAACAATTCGAATAGATGGGCTTGCGTGATCATCGGCATAATAGTCAGCCAATAACTTTAAATCATTACTGATCTCATCTTGTTTATGTGGGGCAGTAATCACACCAGCCATTTCACCAGCTGGGTTAATGAGGATTAGGGAGGCGCTGTGGTCAACTTGATAAAAGCCGTCTTCTGATTTTTGTTTTACGAATAAAATTCCAATTTGTTTAGCAAACTCAGTGGTCGTAGCTTCGTCAGCGCGCAAGCCAACAAATTCTTCGTCAAAATAGGGTACATAGTTTTTTAGTCGCTCTTGCGTGTCGCGCTCAGGATCTACAGTGACCATGATGACACGATAATTACCCCATTTATTTTCTTTGTCGAGTTGCTCTTTTACCAGCTGCAAAGTGCGCATGGTTGTTGGGCAAATATCAGGGCAGTTGGTAAAACCAAAAAAAACAATATTCCAATAACCTTTGAGGTTGTCTATGTTGAAGACTGAGCCATCTTGATCAACAAACTTGACATGATTTAATGTCTTAGTATTGGGTAATATAATTGCTTTAGCCAGTTCCGGCAAGGTGTTAGCAGGCTTGTTAGTTTGTTGGGCATAAATCCCAACTGCAATCGCGATGACAGCGATGATTGCGATAAAACGCATTGAATTATTCGGTTTTGACATTATAAGTACTGGTAAGAAACTTAGATGAAACTGATTATAAACGATCTAAAACATCTTTCCTGTATACTTATTGTAAGTGTAATTATCAGTTTAAAACATCATTGGAGACTAGATGGATATTAATATTGCTTTTCTGATTGCCGCAGCGATCGTTGCTATTTTAGTGTTTAAAAACATTGTTCGAATCGTTCCTCAGAACGAGGCCTTTATTATTGAGCGCTTGGGTAAGTATTCGGCCACGCTAGAGGCGGGCTTTCATTTACTAGTGCCATTTGTTGATCGTGTTGCTTATAAACATTCTTTGAAGGAGTTTGCAGTTGATGTGCCAGCACAACAAGCGATTACTCGAGATAACGTTGCTTTGGGTGTTGATGGTGTTTTGTATCTTCGGATCATGGATCCTAAATCAGCCTCTTACGGGGTAGAGAATCTACGTTTCGCAATCACCCAACTTGCGCAAACCACCATGCGTGCTGAAATTGGTAAATTAAGTTTAGATCAAACCTTTGAATCTCGTGAAAACGTCAATGCCACAGTAACGCATGCGATCGATGAAGCCTCTGAAGCATGGGGCACTAAGGTGTTGCGTTATGAAGTTAAAGATATTTCACCGCCATTGTCGATTCTAGAAGAAATGGAAAAACAAATGGCCGCCGAGCGAGAGCGTCGTGTGTCGGTAACTACCTCAGAAGGTTATCGCCAAGCACAAATTAACGAAGCCGAGGGTGATCAGCAAGCACAAGTTTTGCGTGCTAGAGGTAATGCTGATGCGATTGAAATTGAAGCGGGTGCAAGAGCTACCGCGATTCGCAAGATATCAGAAGCGATTAATACTGAGGGCGGCACGACCGCCGTCGCGCAGCAACTGTCAGAACAATATATTCAGGC
>JALZWI010000212.1 GCA_023299895.1 Arenicella sp.
GCTTGGACGAGAGCTCGCCGATTTTAATTGTTAGTTAGTAACTACACCAGCACGGTTAAACTTAGAAGGGATCAGCGTCTGCACTATATGTAATAACTTAGAGGGAAAACAATGACCAACAGCAGACGTAATATATTGAAAATCACAGCTAGTATTGGTGCCAGTTTGACTGTGCCTTGGGTTTCTACAGGTCATGCCAACGAGGACCCTGATTTTGACGTAATCGTCATTGGCGCGGGAATGGCTGGCTTATATGCAACTAAGCAATTGCTGGCAAAAGGACACTCTGTGAAAGTTCTTGAAGCGTCAGATCGCCACGGTGGAAGAATCTATAGTAAAACTTTGGGGCAAACAAGGATTGAAATGGGAGCAGAAGAACACTATTTACGAAAAAATAATCCGCTCTATGATGCGATCACAGGAGTGCTTGGGGAAGATGCCTATGTAAGAACTTACGATCGAGATTCATTGCTATCGATAGATGCTGGAAAGACCTGTTGGGAAGAATCTGGTGATTGTTATGAGGATGCCGACATCGGCAAATACTGGGATTACCTAGAAATTATTAGCAATGCGTCCGAGCAAAATGATTTTTCTAAAACCATGGCAGATGATGTTCTCGAGAGATACGGTGTTGGTAAAAACCACCGTGCGTATCACTTGTATGATAATGCAATTGCGAATTCAATTTATGGCACATCCCTTGAAAATATCGGAATTGCAAGTTTGGCAGCGCAAGAACAAAAGTGGACACTCTCAGAGGGCATTCGGGTACTTTCCCTGTTCAATACTGGCTATTTAGATGTGCTGGATCAGATTTGGTGGAATGATATTCTTGATCATGTCTCGTTGAGTACGCCTGTTGCTGAAGTGGATACCAGTGGGGAGCATATTAGGGTAACTGACTCTAATGGAAACGTCGTTTCTGCCAAGAAAATTATTATCACGGTTTCTATTGGTGTTTTACAAAGTCAGTCGATTCGATTTACGCCACAATTACCTGAGGCAACGGTGAAGGCATACAATAATATCGGTATGGGAAAAGGAATGAAAGTTGCTCTTCGATTCAAGGAGAAGTTTTGGGATTCGAAGATGACCTACTTCATTTCTGAAGGCTTGGCGTCCAATGGCTGGGTCCCAACTAGCTATAAAAAAGAGTCGCCTGATAATATTATAATGTGTTATCCAATGGGGAGGAGCGCAGAAACATTGATTGAAATCGCCGAGAGAAACGGTGGAGGTGACGCTGGCGATATAGCCATTACCCAAGCAATCTTGGAAGATTTAAGTAACCTTATCAGCAGTAAGGCGAGTGAATTATACATTGACGCGGTGGTGCAAAATTGGGCATCTGATCCTTTTGTTCGCGGCTCATACTCACATCCAACACTCGAAACCTATGCATCATCAAAAAATTATCGACAGCAACTTGCAGAACCGGTTGGGGGTCGAATATTTTTTGCCGGAGAAGCCACAAACAATAAAAATAGCGCAACAGTACCAGGTGCGTTGCAAGAAGGTGAGCGAGCTGCTCAACATGTAGATACCCTGTTAAAAAGCTAGTTTAGCTGACTCAGTAAATAAATGAAGTGTATTAAGTTTTAAATCTTGAATTTAGCTATGAATATATTCAGCACAGTAAAAGGCTGACGATTATTATTGGAGCATGATCTTTAAAGCCAGACATAAGGGGTCAAGTTGAACCTGCCATAGTTTGACAGATAGATTAATTGAGCGACAATAATCGCTCAGGAGTATCCAAATGAAAAATAGTAACCGACCCTACAAAACCTTTACCTGCACGTTCCAGTACTTCGGGAGAACATCCAGGTCTTGTTTTCATTGACTAATCCTCTCAAGAAATTTAGTCTCCAACCTTCTCCAGTGCTGAGGTACGTGATATCGCAAGCCCATAAACAAAGAATCACAGGCACAAGCCTAAATTTAATCAAATTGATCGTCTTATATTATAGATACAAAACTGAGAGGTTAGCCTGTGTCCATAATTTCCAAAGGCCGTTTTCTTGTTTAAAGACTGTTAACATTTCAAGTTCGTTATCCTGAAATGCCGGTCCACTTATTTTTACAGTTCTTTGCTTAACTCTGACGTATGCATACTCATCATCTTCAGCTATAAAGTTATAGTTTAGAAGTTCATACCCTAAATCATAATTTGAGAACAATTGAGGAAGCATTTGTTGTGTAGCTAGATATGCTGGAGACTGTGTGTGCATATCGCCGATAACCGCAGACTCATCTTCATTTTGAGTGTGCGTTAAATTTTCTAAAATTATTTTTTCAATATCTGAGGCTGTATCAGCATAAGCTGATGAGAATATTGATAGAAAAACAAATGATATTAATAGTTTCATATAAGTTCCTTTAGTAGATAGAGTCTAAACAGCCAATCAAGTACGCCTATAATAGTCATTTTAGTTATCTAAACCAACTAATCCTAACAAGTACTCGCTTACAAGCTTTATAGGGACACCCTTTCTTATTCAAAGTAAAATAATTGCATTGCGCCCAACTAAAAGTGATCATCAATGCAATAACGATTAAACTTAAATAGAAATTTATATATTCAAACAATAAATTACCCCCCTTTAATTAACGGACAATTTAAAATTAATTAGCAATGAAAAAAGCCACAACAGCAATCTTGCTCTCAGCGCTTATTATTCCTGGTGCGGGTCACTTTTATTTAAAAAAGAAGCTCAGTGCCGCAATACTTTTAAGTGTCACACTCGTCGCTTTATATATATTGGTAACCACTGCAATTGAAAAAGCGTTGTTAATTACCGACAAAATTCTCAACGGTGAAGTCCTGCCTGACATCACTGCCATCACCGAACTAGCAGCATCACAATTGGCTAGCACAGACTCGATGAATGTAAATCTAGCTACAACCGCGTTTGTTATCGCTTGGCTAATTGGGATTGCTGATTCTTACCGACTTGGAAAAAAAATGGAACTGATGGAAACAAAAAGTGGCTAGAAAATATCTTCAAACTCGTCAATAAATTTCACTTGAACTCATAACGGATTTATAAAATAATTCACAACTAAATTCAAATAAAAAAATCATAGGGAGATAACAACAATGAAAGCATTAAATTTTGAAGGTACTGGAGCTGAATATTTTAAAATATGGATCGTTAACATACTTCTAACAATCGTTACGCTGGGGATCTATTACCCATGGGCAAAAGTACGTACTCATCGTTATTTCTATGCCAACAGCACACTGGAAAATAGAAACTTTGAATACCATGCAACTGGTAAGCAACTTTTTGTAGGCTATTTGATTGCTGTCGCTTTATTAATTGTTTATACCGGCATACAAGCAATTTCACCAATATTAGGACTTGTCGCCTTACTTATTTTATTTTTAGCCATTCCATGGATTATTTGGAGAAGCTTAAAATTCAACTTGCGCATGACCAGCTTCAGTAACGTGCGCTTTGGTTTTGATGGTCAATTGGGGGGCGCATACGTAAACTATCTATTACTACCAATCGCCTGCTTTATTGCGTTTTATGCACCATTTATAATTCTAGGATTGATCGTTACTTCGCAACAAGCTAGTTTTGGGGTGGCAATGGGTTTTATCACATTCATAGTTACAATTCTATTAATGGGATTATCTGTTTTTCTTTTTTCTTTCATGAAGAAAAAACATACCCATTATGCAATTAACGGTTATGGTTATGGTCAAGGGCAATTCTTGACCGACGTTGAAGTTAAACCATTTTTCAAAATCTTATTGAAGTCTATAGGGATTAGCGTTCTACTCTTTACCGCGATAATGATTATTATCGCTATTTTTGCTAGCTTGACTGTTGGCATAGATGAAATTATAGGAATGGGAGCAAACCTAGAGAACCCTGAAACAATGCAAGAATCAATGAGTCAATTATTTATGATAACCGTACCCGTTTATCTCGGGTTTATCATAGTCAGCTTGATTTCGTTTGCTTATATTTATACTCGACAACGCACTTACATATTAGCAAATTGCGTATTAGATGAAAAAATCACTTTTGCATCTACTCTCAAAGCCATTCCATTTGCTTGGATAATGATCTCTAATTTATTAATGACAATTTTCACCCTAGGCTTGGCATTACCATGGGCAAAGGTAAGAATGGCTCGGACAGTGTTAGAAAATACTCAAGTAGATGTAAGCGTCGGCTTTGATGCCTACCTGACTCAACAACAGTCTGAGCAGTCATCTTTGGGCGATCAAATCGGTGATGCCTTTGACGTTGACGTTGGAATTGGCTTCTAATTGTCAGATATCCATTCAATAATACAAGGAAAATGGCATGACTTAGGAAGTGCTGCACAATTAGATGCTGTGCTCCGAATCGATAATACAAGCTTCACCCTCGATATTGAGGGTGAAGCTTCCATTTATAGTGAGCTTGAAAAGTTAAGTATTAGCGATCGCTTAGGCAATGTCGAACGTAAATTAACACTCAGTGACGGTTCGATATTTGCAACTCGAGATAACAATGCTATCGATGACTTATTTAAAAATAATAATAACTTCAATAGCATTTTACATAAACTCGAATCCCATTTTGGTTGGGTTGTCATCGCCTTAATCGTAACAATTGCGACCTCTGGCGCATTCTTAAAATGGGGTATTCCCTGGACTAGCACAAAATTAGCACACGCCCTACCGCATAAAGCAAATGAACTTCTTGCGTCACACACATTAGAGTTTTTAGATGATTACTTCTTTGAAAAACAAAGCGATGTTGACTTAGCAAGAGCAGAACAAATACGTGAGCACTTTAGGACAAAGTTAGTGCATCTGCATGAAAAAAATAGTGAAATAAACTATCAACTGCATTTTCGCAAGTGGGAAGTTTCTGATATAAGCATTCCAAACGCATTGGCCTTACCCTCAGGCGATATTATTTTAACCGACAAATTTGTTGAACTGAGTCAAAACCAAGATGAAATTGATTCGGTATTACTGCACGAGATGGGTCATATAGTTCATCGTCACACCTTAAAAATGGTCGTACAAAGCACTCTATTAACCACTATAATTATAATTGCAACAGGGGACGGCAATG
>JALZWI010000213.1 GCA_023299895.1 Arenicella sp.
CCGTTACGTCGATTGCGATCAATTTGGCTTCTCAATATAGGAAATAAATCAGGACGTCTCTGTACCTCATCAATAATGATTAGGCGATCAGTGTACTGATCAAAGTAATAGCTTGGATCACCAAGCTTTTGAATATCTCGAGGATCTTCAAGGTCAATATAAACACTTTCAAGCTTATCTGATAGCTTATGAGCGAGAGTGGTTTTGCCAACTTGTCGTGGGCCTAATAACGCAACGGCGGCCGACTTTTGAAGTTGAGCTTCTATTTTTGAGTAAAGTTGTCTTTCTAGCATGCTTGTAAATATAACATCCTATGGAATATTTACAATGTTTGTGCTTGAGTGCGCATGGTTGTATATCTTCCAAACTTTAGAGAATTTACAATAATGGGAGTACTGCAAATAGCATACTCATTGGCCATATGAGTATTAGAGACAATCAAAAATTTACTGATTTGTACCGTTTAATATTTATTTCATTGGTGAAATAACAAGGGGCTTTATAAGTAATAGATTCTAAGATAGAAAATGGTGGCCAGGGACAGAATCGAACTGCCGACACGGGGATTTTCAGTCGCGAATTGAAACAGTAAATTTATATTAATCAATCACTTAGTAGCGAAGTTAAGCGTAATCAGTAACAGTTAAGAATCAGTAGCTTAGCTTAATTTAGCGTAATTTGTAAAAACTTATGTGTGCACTGAATTTGTACCTATCTGAGGTAACCAGAGAAAGCTAATTTTCTAAATAGAGTTTTGGAAATAGGTCATCCAGGCTCCTAGAAGGAAATCTCAAAGACACTGGTGATTTCGGTGTTTGTGATGCTAGAAGACCTTCATCAATAATTGAGTTGAGTATACGTCTTGCGCTTCTTTCTGGTAAACCGGTAATACGAGATGCTTCACCTCTTTCAAATTCACCACGCAATAGCGCTTCTTGTAATAAGTTATTCGCTTCTGGTTTTAGCTCATTACTTCTTTCGACGTATCGATGCAATCGTTCACTAAGTTTTGCTAAATCAAACAAGCCGGTCATAAATTCAACTTGATCAAGTGAAACTTTTAAAAACCAAGAAACAAAATCTATTAATGCTTTTTCAGATAAATTACCTCGCCCATCAAGATCCCCTTGGCGTGGAGTATCTGCATAATCCATCTTAGTTTTATATTCGCTTCTGCTATTTATTCCGCGAGCTAGACCACGAGAAATTGACCAGAGACCGTGAGCACCAATTCCAGCGCTCAAGCCCATGGCGTGGCTCATTAATCGCGACACTCGACCGTTACCATCAGGAAATGGATGGATATAGTTAAAACGATGGTGGCCACTCGCCATTGCAAGTATCCGAGTTCCTGTGCCTAAGTTCTTGAAGTGATACCTTTCTTCAAAGTAAGTCATGAAATCGACTACTCGATCACTACTGGGTGGAATATGTCGACCTACTGCGTTGTCATGTTCTGGTAGAGATCGCCATTCGCCAGGAGTCATGAGAAAAGATGAATTTTTATTTTTTATCAATAACATCTCTGGCGATGCATCAAGATAAAATTCTTTATGTAGCCACTGAATAAATTCAGTAGATGCTGGGTCGGGTAGCTCATCGTCAAAGAACAGAGTATCAATTTTTCTTTGCACTTTAATATGGGCAGCGGCCTCAATTTGGAGATTACGTCGATTTTTATCTGTGTCGAAATCTCCAGCTAATGCACGTTCTATATCTCTAGGTCTAGTGTTATGGCCCTCAATAAGGTTACTGTAATAGCAGTTCATCGTTCGAACTAAGCCAGCTAGATTTGCGGCAGTTTTAAAATGCAGGAGACTGCCTAGAGCTGAAGTGGCCGCTGATAGCTCTGCCACCAAGTCATTCACTTTCTCTGGAACAGAATCTAGCCGAGCTGGTTCTATGCGGCTTGGATTTTCGATTATAGGTTTGGCCGATCTCATAACCCTCTATTATATTGAAATAATTAGATATTAATATACTTTTGAGGATTATTGGCCGGTCATTTGGCCGATCATTAGAAATATTAGTATTTTTGTCTAAATTTAAGGTTTGAACTAATTTGGCCGATATTTAGAAAGCTTAATATATTGTTATATATACTAATTATTATAATTAAATTCAATTTTGACCGTTTAGTTGGCCGATCTTAAAAATTCTTGGTCTGCGAGGCCATAATTACGAGGTTTAGATCGAAATTCCTCTGGAATACATGCTATAGAATCACGTTAATGTAGGTTAACTTAAGTCTATCGGGACTTAGGCTTTAATATTGACTAAGGCTAACTCCCGAATCTTGTTTTTAGCATCAATTAATTGGCATTTACAAACCATTTCATTGTTATGGTAAATGCTTCCATAGGCATTTTCTGTCTCTTTGATGAGCACCAAGAAGCTCCATTGTTTTGCTAGGCAAGCTTTCTCCCATATATGCCATAGATTAGTTCTATCTTTCTGTGTGGTATCTAAGTAACCTTTTTTGAGTGCACGTTGATAAGTTGCTCTCTCATGAGGTCTTAAATAATGCCCAACAGATCTCGAGCCAATATTTAAACCGGAACGTTTTCTCGGCTTAAGCGCTCTACATGATCAAGTTTCAGTTGTTTCATCGAGTTTGTAAAAATTGCTAAGGATGATTGTAAAGGTACACTAACAAAACGAGATTTAGGTGATGATATGACCGAGATTCAATCAAACAAGTTATTGACCTGAGTTTAGTAAACTAAAGCGTAATCAATCATTACAACTATTATGAAAAAAACAAAAACAGGCATCTTTTGGTTCACAAATGACATGCGCCTACATGACAATCCAGCGCTTATGAGGGCAAATACGCTGATGGATTCGTTACTTTGTATTTACGTTATTGATTTTACCTGGATGGCATCAAGTCAATATTCTTTGGCTAACAAAAGTAAGGCGTCATTGGCTTTTTTAAGTGAATCATTATCTGACTTACAACATAAGCTTGAAGCCATTGGTCAACAACTATTAGTGATAGAGGCAACAACGGTGCCTGCCTTGATCGATTTGATTGAAGAGAATGGCGCTTCAGACGTTTTTCGAAGCGACCATGCTGGTTGGTATGAAAATCGAGCTTGGGAGATTCTGAAGAAAAAAAATCCAGTGGTAAGCTTTCACTCGGTTGATTCTCATACTCTATTTGACTTAGAGCTCATGCCCTTCAGTCTGGAAGATCTGCCTACAAGTTTTACAAAGTTTAAGAACGCTGTTAAAGACCTTAAACCTCTAAAACCGATAGAAGCACTCACTAACTTACCGCCGCCACCGAATGGTTGCTGTTACGCAAGCAAGTTAGATGATCAACCTATAGGCAATAAATTTAGAGGAGGAGAGACTCATGGTTTAGCTGTGCTAACCGTTTATTTCACAACTGAAAAACCCATGTTTTACAAAGAAGTACGTAATGCGATTGATGGTTGGGATAACTCAACCAAGTTGTCGCCTTGGCTTGCTAATGGATGTTTGTCCGTACGTGAAGTAATGGCAACGCTTCTTAATTATGAGAGCACTATAACCGCTAATGAGTCTACCTACTGGATATATTTTGAATTGCTATGGAGAGAATATTTTCAATGGTATGCACACAGAAACGGAGTTAAATTGTTTTCTTTTGGTGGGATCAAGAGTGACATAAAGAATAGTATAAAGAGTGGCACAAAAAAATCTCGCCCGCTCAATAGCTTTTATCCTGAGCGTTTTCAAAAATGGGTGAATGGCGCAACTCCCTATCCGATTGTGAATGCTTGTATGAACGAACTTCGAGAGACAGGCTTTTTATCAAACCGTGGCCGTCAAATCGTCGCAAGTTGTTTTGTTAATGAATTGGCTATGGATTGGCGCTACGGTGCAGCCTACTTTGAACAGGTGTTGATTGATTACGATGTCGCGTCAAACTGGGGTAATTGGCAATATTTAGCTGGTGTTGGCGCAGATGTGCGAGAAAAGCGGCATTTTAATCTTGATAAGCAAACTCAACAATTTGACGCAGATGGCCGTTATATAAAGTTATGGGATGCAGATGAGAAGTTTGGGCCGCTAGATTCAGTAGATGCGTCAGATTGGCCTATAAGTTAGTTGGTCAATCATGCAGAGAGAAAAGATAAATGTTGTTTGGCTTAAAAGAGACCTTCGTCTCTCTGATCATTTTCCGCTTAAACAAGCAGAAGAGGATGGCTTGCCAACGATGTTGCTCTACATATTCGAACCAATGCTATTGGATGACCCGCATTATTCAGAACGCCACTGGCGCTTTGTGACTGAGTCGTTAACAGACATGAATAAGTTGCTTGCGGGCAAGGTTACCGTTGCACATGGTGATGCTGTTTCAGTCTTTACTGAAGTTAATCACAACTTTGAAATAGCCTCCATTTTTTCTCATGAAGAAACTGGATTAGCAAACACTTTTACACGTGATAAAGAAATTTTACGATGGGTTAAAGAGAACTCAATTCGTTGGCTTGAAACCGCGTCCGGTGCTGTTTCTCGGCCGTGTGACAATCGCCAGCATTGGGATCAAAACTGGCAGAAAGTGATGCGCGCTGATTTGGTGGTTAATCAACCGGGTAAGCTAAATATCGTTACCTATAGCTTCGATACTACTAAACTGCCAAACAGCTGGAAGCACCCTGACCCGACAATGCAACTAGGCGGTTCAGATGCTGCGCAAAAAGTGCTTGATGATTTTTTTGAATCTCGTGGCGTTGACTATCATCGGCTAATCTCAAAACCTTTGCAAAGCCAGCTAAGTTGTTCACGCATGTCACCCTATCTTGCTTGGGGAAACATCAGTCTACGTGAGATGTATCAACGCTTACTCAGCCATTGGAATCGCAAAGGTTGGCGTAGGCCGTTAATAGCCTTGTCTTCTCGCTTACACTGGCATTGCCATTTCATTCAGAAATTTGAGAGCGAATGCAATATGGAGTTCGGTCCAATTAATAAAGGTTATCGAGAAATGCCTTATCGAGAAGACCCGCAATCAAAGCAAGACTTAGTTGCTTGGAAAACTGGGAATAGCGGTTATCCACTGATTGATGCGTGTATGCGCTGCTTAATCCAAACGGGCTATATCAACTTTAGAATGCGCGCCATGCTAGTAAGCTTTCTCTGTCATCATTTACAAATCGACTGGCGACGTGGCGTATCTCATCTGGCCAGTGTTTTCTTAGATTTTGAGCCTGGTATTCATTATGCTCAGTTCCAAATGCAGGCGGGTGTGACAGGCATAAATACAATTCGCATTTATAACCCTAGCAAACAAGCTCAAGAACATGACCCAGATGGATTATTTATTCGACAATGGTGTGCCGAGCTTGCATCATTGCCAACCGAACTTTTATTTGAACCGTGGACTATAACGCCCATGGAAGAAATAATGTATGGAGTTGTTATTGGTCGAGATTATCCAGCTAGGATTGTTGATACCACTAAAAGCTATCGGCAAGCCAGCGAAATGCTGTGGTCTTGGAAGAAACGACCTGACGTTAAAGTTGAGGCTAACCGTATTTTACGGCGCCATGTACGGAGTAATTAGTGGTCCACCATAAACAGACATTACCGAGTAAACTCTGCGTCGTCTGTGGTAGGCCATTTAGCTGGCGTAAGAAATGGCAAAGAAATTGGGATGAGGTTAGATATTGTTCAAAGCAATGCCAGGGTAAACGACACTCTTCACTAAAGACTAATAAATAACGTTATGAAAAACAGTTATACAACATTGCGCCTTATCTTGGGCGATCAGCTAAATGCCTCTCACTCGTGGTATCTTGAGAAAGACGCTGAAGTACTTTATGTGGTAGCCGAACTCTACCAAGAAACTAACTATGTAAAGCATCATATACAAAAGATAGCGGCCTTTTTCTTGAGTATGCAGGCTTTTGCAAATGCCTTGCATTTAGCCGGTCATCAAGTGTTACATCTCACGCTTGAAGACACAGAACATTATGTTGATTTGCCAGATCTTATTGCTCAACTCTGCGATCGCTACAATATAGAGCGCTTTGAATATCAACGTCCAGACGAATATCGTTTGAAAACGCAATTAGAAAGCATCAGCTTTCAACAAAGTTCCACTAATTGCACTTGTGTTGATACAGAGCACTTTATTTTACCGTTTGAAGAAATAGCTACTTATTTTAAAAAAAGTAAAGCGACTAGGCTTGAAGGCTTTTATCGAAAGATGCGCCAGCAGCATGACATCATGATGGACGACGGCCAGCCACTTGGTGGCCAATGGAATTTTGATGCGGATAATCGTAACAAACTTAAAAAGGGCGACTTAGCAGACATACCCGAACCACTAGTTTTTGAAAACGACGTCTCTGGACTCAAAGAAAGGCTCCAAAATCATAATATTCAATATTTTGGCGAAATGGGAGAGACGCTGCTATGGCCAGTAACGCGCAAGCAGTCATTAGAACTATTAGAGTACTTTTGTAAATACGGTTTGCCATTGTTCGGAAAATTTCAAGATGCGATGACAGCTAATAGTGAACATGCCTGGAGCCTTTACCATTCACGACTCTCTTTTTCGATGAATGCAAAAATACTAAGCCCTATGCAGGTAATCAAGCGAGCAATCGCGGAGTTCGAATCGCGCCCAGACGAAATCAGTTTGGCTCAAATAGAGGGTTTTGTTCGCCAGATCATCGGTTGGAGAGAGTTTGTTCGAGGCATGTACTGGGTCAATATGCCTGCCTACTCTTCGCTTAACTCATTGGCTGCTAACCGTGATCTACCAGATTATTTCTGGTCAGGAGAGACCAACATGAACTGCATGCAGAAGTCGCTGTCTCAGTCATTAGAGGTTGCCTATGCTCATCATATTCAGAGGCTCATGGTTATTGGAAATTTCTGTTTGCTTGCTGGCATTGATCCTAGCGAAGTTGACGAATGGTATCTTGGTGTGTACATCGATGCCATCGAATGGGTAGAGATGCCAAATACTCGAGGCATGAGTCAATTTGCAGATGGAGGTTTGATTGCCAGCAAGCCTTATACTGCGAGTGGCGCTTATATCAATCGTATGAGTGACTACTGCTCAAGCTGCCACTATTCTGTTAAAGAAAAAACGGGCGATTTAGCTTGCCCATTTAATAGTCTTTATTGGCATTTTATGCATCGACACAAAAGTGATTTCGGTAAAAACCCGCGCATCGGTATGGTCTATCGCAATCTTGAAAAAATGGATGAACAGCTCCGACTAGAAACCATTAACAGAGCCGAATGGCTACTAAATAATTTGAGTAGCCTTTAGTCAAGACATGCTTCCATTAACCCAGTGTTAGATATGTAATTAAAATCGAGAACAGGCATATCGTTTAGCCTCATGCCAACTTGGGAAGAAGGCTGAAAGAGCCAACCATAAGTTCATTTCCAACCAGCTAACCAATGGCTTTTGTCTTTCAGGCTGCGCCAGTCTATTGATGCAGAACGTTTCGAGAAGACAGCTTCAATGCAGCATAAGACAACTATGCCTTCTTCATCAAACTCAACTTCAGTTATTAAGAAATGCTTTTCTTTTTTGCTAGGGTTCACTGCAGTCCATTTGCTGTGTAGCAATTTTTTTGGGTTAATTCTATTCATAGATAATTCAGATACATAAGCCTTTTAGATCGCGAGCCTCGTTTCACTAATTTAAATTATACATAAAGTGTAATTGAAGGCTGTATACACGAGAGGGAGGGCAGATAAAATTCAAGTTAGAAATTGTACTGAATTGTACCGAATCATGACTTCGAACTAATGCAATAAATGAGTGCGCACATAAGTTATTGATAAGTAAATATAAAATGGTGGCCAGGGACAGAATCGAACTGCCGACACGGGGATTTTCAGTCCCCTGCTCTACCGACTGAGCTACCTGGCCATTTATCGTTATTTTCCTTCTTGCTGAAGGCCGACAAATAAAAGGAATGGACTTCCTTTTGGATGGCGCATTACAAAACAATGTGCCTTTTGAGTCAAGTACTTTTTGCTTAGATATGGAACTACTTAGAACTCTTCTAGCTCTGGGCCTTTATTTTGTGTTTCAGGCACATAATCTTCAGGTAATTCACTGCCGTCGCCGAACAGGAATTTTTCCATTTCGCTGACGATCATTTCTTTGGCTTTTGGGTCCATTGGGTTGAGGCGATACTCGTTGATTAGCATGGTTTGGTGGTTTACCCACATTTCCCATGCTTCTGCCGAGATGTTTTCGTATACTCGTTTACCCAGTTCGCCTGGCCAAGTTTGAAAGGCGAGGCCGGGTGCTTCTTTATTTAATTTTTGACAAACAACAGTTCGGGACATTTTTTTTCTCGTATAGTTAGTCATTTATATGACTGAGTATTTTTTTTACCGGTGCCGCTAAGCCTATCTGCTGCGGTGAATTAGGGTTATACCATATCCACTCGCTTGATTCAGCGATGTTGTGTTGGGTTTTGGTGAGTCGTGCCAGCGCAGGCGTAATATCCAGATGGTAGTGACTGAAGGTGTGCCGAAATGCGTCGAGGGTTTTGCCGATACTGATTGCTTGGCCGTCAATAGTGATTGTTTCTTTGATTGAGTTTGCTTCAACTGGGCACCACAGCCCACCCCAAATACCTGCGGGTGGTCGGCGTTGTAACAACACTTCTCCTTTGTCGTTTTGTATCAACAGCATCACTGTTTGTTTGACGGGTTTGATTGTTTTTGGTTTGCCGTGCGGCAGTTCTGCGACACGATCACTTTTGTAGGCCGCGCACTTTGTTTGTAATGGGCAGTCACTACAAAGCGGCTTGCTGCGCCGGCATAGCGTTGCACCAAAGTCCATGATAGCTTGGGTGTAGGTTTGAATATTTAGTTTGGGGGTATTGAGCTCAGAGAGGCGCCATAGCTTTTTCTCGACGTCTTTTTTACCATACCATCCATCGACTTCATAAAAGCGTGCGAGCACACGTTTGACATTGCCATCTAGAATCGCGAAATGTTGACCTTGTGAAAAAGCAAGAATTGCGCCAGCGGTTGAGCGGCCAATACCGGGTAGCGCGAGCACTTGATCAAAATGATTGGGGAACGCACCTTGATAATTATTGGCAATAATTTGTGCGCACTTATGCAAGTTACGCGCGCGTGCGTAATAGCCTAAACCGGTCCATAAATGTAAGACCTGATCGATGTTGGCCTTGGCTAATTTTGCAATGTTCGGGAACTGATCCATAAACCGCTGGTAATACGGAATTACCGTGCTGACCTGAGTTTGTTGTAGCATGATTTCTGACACCCAAACTTGATACGCGTCTGTGGTGTTTTGCCAGGGCAGGTCATGTCGACCATGTTTGCTGTGCCAAATTAATAATGATTTTGTGATTTTTTTTGTCAAAGCTCAATATTTCTGTTGATCACACTGATCTGATGTAAAAAACATGAGTATAAGGCTTTAGTATCAACAGAAAATAACAATTGCGATTAAAGAAGTTGAAAAATAACTGGCATCGGTTGGATTTTTTATTTACCTTACGGCATGGATCTTAATCGCCAAATACTGCATAAAGCCACTGCCCTTTCATTGACACAAACGGATGCGGCTGAGCTCAATACATTGTTAGCTAAAGTCACCAACTGGAAAAAACTCATTGGTGAGGCTGAGTTGTATGCCGTGGCTAATTTATTACTTAAGCATATTACTGAGCATGACTTAACTATTGGCGCGACCGAGCGTATTGGCTTAAAAGCGTTGTCCATGCGGCACACCAGGGTTGCCAATGCGCGCTATAAGGTTTTCAGTGAGATAAGCCAGTTATTTTCAGACAATGATGTTCCCGTAGTCGCATTAAAAGGCTTGGCATTAGCGCCTATGATTTACTCTGAGGACAGGTTTCGCCCGATGCGTGATATGGATATTTTGGTGCCTCAAGACAAGGAACAACGTGCGGCAGACCTGTTAAGAAAAATTGGTTTTAATCTACCGCAGCAACAAGCCAATAAATATTTACGTGACTCGCACCAGCTACCCAACGCCACCAAAAAAATCGATGGTTTTACCATCAGCGTTGAGGTGCACCACGACGCATTTTCAAGAGATGTAGTAGGCCATTTGCGTTATCAAGACGTCTCGCCTGACCTGCAAACCTTAAAGTGGCGTGATGTTGATTTGAGCACTCTTGGTCATTCACAAATGTTACATCAAGTCAGTCGCCATCTTGAGGGCTTACACCCCGGCGCGGTATTGAAACTCATCAATGTATTAGATGTGGTAGCCTACTCTGAGTACTTTATAGATGAGATTGATTGGCAAGAAATTAACATCAAGTACAAGCATGTGATTAACACGTTGCAGTGCCTGCATTTAATTTCACCTTTGTCAGATGCGTTGCAAAACAAGATCGGCGGTGTTGTGCCAAGTCAAGTAAATGGCGTTGGTGAAATTATGTTACCCCTGTCAGCGATTTTTAATAAACGTAATACATTAAAAAAGAAACTGACTCTATTGTTTAAGCCATCTGACTGGTGGCTCCATTTGTATTACAATACCAACCTCAATCAGCCCTTGTGGCCAATAAAGGTTTGGCGACATCCAATGCGTGTGATGACTTGGTTGTGGCAACGCTTTTATTCAAGAATAATGGGTGGTTAGGCTACCCTGAAAAGTTGATGGTAAAAAAATGAATAATTCAAATGTATATAAGCAGACAGAAGACTGTCTACTTGAAGACATGGACGGCGAGATGCTGCTCTACAACCCAAGTAATGCAACCACATTGCACCTTAATGGCCCTTCAGTGATTGTCTGGGAGTTATGCGATGGCGAACGTTCGACAAAAGAAATTATCAACATGGTAAAACAGGCCTACCCAGAACAAAGCGATCAAATTGCTGACGACATTATTAGTGTGATAGAAGACTTATCCTCTCGTAAAGTATTAGAGCTAGTCGAGTAATCGTCATGTCAAGATGGCTCATTGAGCGCGGTGGCATTCAAATCACAGTGAATGCAAAATCTGCAGAGGCAGAAGAATTAGTGCTTACAGCATTAAGTGCTATGCGACCACAGCAAGTCAAAATCAGTCAAGGGATTAAGCTTGCGGTCAACTTTACTGACCAGCAATGGATACTGCGTGACAACACTAGCAATCTTCATCGTAAAATCAAACACCCTGGTGATTTGATTTACCACCTCACAGATCGAATCGTGTTTCACATTGCCGACAAATCAGATAGCGCGTATTGCTTGCACGCGGCATCTGTCAGCGTGGGTGAACACGCATTAGTCATACCCGCTAACAGTGGTGCGGGCAAATCCTCGTTTACTACATGGTTAGCGGCAAACGGTTTTACGTATCTAACTGACGAATTAATTTTGGTCGACAAAGGGCATCGCATCTGTGGTGTTGGCCGCCCAATACAAATCAAGTCGCACGGTTTAAAGGCGGTTACTTCTTTGCTGGTTAATCCAGAGTTGGTTTTTTCTGGTAAGCTGGCGAATGCTGTCACCGTTGAAGCGTTAAATGGCCAAGCGAGTGAGTTGACCTCGCATCGGTTGGCAATGATGATATTTCCTCAATATAACAAAGACAGCGATTTTGAACTCAAGCAGCTCTCTAGCGCAGATGCCGGCATGAGTTTGATGGGCAATTACGTCAACGCACGTAACTTAGAAGGCCACGGATTTCGAGAAATGATGGCCATTATTCGCAAAACGCCATGCTATTCATTGGAGTACGGCGGCTTTGATAAACTCCCTACAGACTTCGCCAGCCAATTAACCGCCATGCTAGAAGACGAGAATGTCTAAGTCTGAAAGTAGTAACGACGCAAGCCATCATCGCTCGATTCGCAGTTTCGTAAAACGAGAAGGCAAGATGACTAAAGGTCAGCTTAATGCGATCGAAGGCCTCTGGCCGAATTATGGCGTTGATTTAAGAACAGACTTACTAGACTTAGATGAGTTATTTGGTCGCAACGCGTTTAACATTCTTGAAATTGGTTTTGGCAATGGCTTGTCATTAGCCGACATGGCTGAAGCCTCGCCTGAGCAAAACTTTTTTGGGATTGAAGTGCATCAACCTGGAGTTGGTAGCTTATTGGTTCAAGTAAAAAAACGCATTTTAGAAAATGTCAGAGTGTCCTACAGTGATGCTGTCGAAGTATTGCAACAACAGATACCAGATGAATCATTAGACCGCGCGCAAATTTTTTTCCCAGATCCGTGGCATAAAAAACGCCATAATAAACGCCGATTAATTCAACCTGACTTCGTGCAAAATTTAGTCAGAAAATTAAAACCAAATGGCGTTATTCATGTCGCAACGGATTGGCAGCATTACGCCGAACATATTCTTGAAGTCTTATCGACGAATACTGACTTGCGTAATACAGCACTAGATTATGCGCCAAAACCAGAATATCGACCCAGCACTAAATATCAAAAGCGCGGTGAGCGTCTTGGCCACGGCGTTTGGGATTTGGTGTTTGAGAAAAATTAATTGATTGCTTGATTCACTAATCAAGCCGTTCTATATTTTTTTTACTGCCTACCTGCATTGTTATTTGGTCTTGCTAAGTGTCAACAATCTGACTCTGATACGTTGCCAGATACTGGTCAAACACAGACCGAGCAACAGCCTGATTGGCAAGCCTTATTGTCAGGCGAATCAACAGGCGAATCAAAAACGACAGAGCTTTGTGACGCGGCAAAATTAGCGATGATTGCTTCTGAATTTGACAGCAGTGACGCTCCAGAAAAAAACAATATCAATCTCAAATATCAGAGATGCTCACAAACGACGTGCCAGTCTTAGCATTGGATGATTTGACCGACGATAAAGCGCGTCTTGCGCAAGACTTGTTACTCAAAGATGAGCGCTTAGCAAAAACCTTGCACGTGATTGATCAGTCGAATAATGAAAAACAATCTCTGCGTAATGAAGTTATGCAGGTCAAACCTGCGTTACCAGGTGACCGGGTAGGTGCGGTCAGTGTGCGCGCAATAGGCCAGTGTTATCGAATGGATATCTACAACTTCTTTTTTAACGTAACAGTTACCGGCGGTGTGTTACAAATCGGTGAGACGTGGACGTATGAGACCACTTACGAGCCTACGGCAGACGATATTATAGCGGGCGCTG
>JALZWI010000214.1 GCA_023299895.1 Arenicella sp.
GGGTTGACTGTAGTCATAGGACGCGAATACTAAGTTCACTGGGCAGTCTAAGCCTTTGGCCAACATATAGGGTCCAATAGGGAGCAGGGCGGTACGGCCCATAAAATTAACTTCGACGGTACGGTCGTTGCCCGATGGTGGTGTTCGATCGCCTGCGATAAAAATCCATTCGCCGTTATCGATTTTATGTTTAATTTTAAGCATGGTTGGAATATCAAATTCTTCCACTTGAAATATATTCAAACGAGATTCTGAATTGAGTTTCTGCATCATGGCTGTGTAGTTTTCTGAATGCTTATCGTGTAACAAAATATTAATAACTTTGTCGTGGTAACGATACATAAATCCGCGGCAATATTCTAAATTACCAAAGTGTGAACCAATTATCAGCAGGCCTTGTGGGTCTGCAAGCTGCGCTTCAATATAAGCTAAATTTTCTACATCAAAATCATTCGCATCAATATGAATGCACCAGGACAACAATTTATCAACCACGGTTTCAGCAAACTCACGAAAATGCCTTGCGACATCTCGAATCGTTGGTTTATGCGTCCATGCATTTGGGAAATATTGATAGTGCGTGTTCAAATAGTCAAAAGAGCTTTTACGCGCTTTAGCTCGAAATACTAAAAAGTATGCCACGGCTGGAATTAACAAAACAGAGACTGCTTTGCGCCCAAGTAATTTATGCGCTAACCATAAAAATCGTAAACCCAATAATGTACCTGCTTCTTTAATCGAGTACCAATTTTTGGTATTAGCGCCGGTGGTTTTATTCAATAGCGTGGTCATTAATTGCTACTCGCCTTATTGCCAGATAAACGTTGCGGCAATAAAGTCGGTAACCGTATGATCATGCCGCACATCAAGCGTGTATGCAGCCAGATTAAACGCAGGTTGTCTTTTATATAATGAAAGTGCGAGTCATTTGTGTCGGTATAAATCACTTTGGTTTCGATAAAACGAATTTGCGTTCCTTGCCATACTGACTTAACCATTAAATCAGTATCAAACTCCATTCTTGACCCAATCGAAAACTCTTCATATGTTTGTTGAAATTTGTCTAAGGGGTATACACGAAAACCACAGAGACTGTCCCTAATTGATAATGATAAGGTTTCTAAAGAAACCCAGAAGTCGGTTACTTTTCGACCATACAATCGCGCCCTGGGTGCTGACTCATCAAAGCTAGGTGCGCCTGAAATAATTTGATTCGGGTACTGCTCACTTTCTGCAATAAAGAGCGGTACATCATTTACATCGTGCTGACCGTCAGCGTCAATCTGTATCATATGACTAAAGCCAAAATTACGCGCCACTCTTGATCCCGTAAAAATAGCAGCGCCTTTACCTTTATTTACATCGTGCTCAACTAAATGAACTTCACTGGTAAATTTTTTTTCAAGATATCTAATTCTTTCGCGCAGTCTTATTTTAGTTTTTTCCCTGCTGCCGTCATCAACTAAAATACAAGTCAAGCCAAGGTTCATCAATTTTGGCAAAAAATCCTTTAACGATTTGTATTGCTCAAAATGAGGAATAACCAAGCAATAATTGTCTTTGGTTTCTCTCATTGAAATGAAATTATTCCTGAGGAGTAAGGTTGTTGCTCGTCACTGTAAACAAAATAGACTTGGTTTACGCTTTTCTTAAAACTAAGGCTTAATTGCAAAGACATTTTAGGAAGTATTGGATTACTGAATTTCACTTTCTTTAAAGAGCTAAAACCACAGCAATTAAAAAATTGTTGTGCCAGTTCGCCTGCCCAGTGAACCTGCACAACACCAGGAACAATTGACTGTTGTGGAAAATGCCCTGTTAGATAACTTAAATCTGGCTTGATAATTAAACTATATTTGATGGTCTGTTTGTCGTCCTTTGAGTTGTCTTGAGCGTCGATAAAGATATCCTCAAAATGAGGCCAGTCTAGCTTAACTAGAGACTCATTTAATTGTTCAGCAGATATGGGCATCATTGATCACTCTGGCGAATAGCGTTTTTTATAAAAATGCCGATAGACTAATTCGGCTAAAGCAAATGTTCCAAATACGGCATAGGCAATCGCGCCATTATAGATTGTCCACTGCTGCAACGAAAGACAACAAGCTGTATAGAATGAAATTAGTCCATTTGTAATTAATACTATGCCCCACGCTAAGGTAAGTCCGCGTAAGTAACGAATCGCTCGTTCAGGCAAGTCTTTCATTACCAAAGCTATTAAACGTTCGATAAGGGGCTTTTCAGTTCGTAATGACAATAAAAAAACGCTACCAAAACTAAGATTCATCAATACCGGATAGTAGCGCAATATGGTTTCACTTTTAAACCACGCAGATAATCCGCACAATATAAAAATTAGCATCATTAGAACTATTTTTTCTTTTTTATTGAATTGCTGCCATAACAAAACTCGTAGACTCAAAATCACAAGTAAAAACAGTGCTAAAGATCGTACGCCATACTGGCTCAATCCAAAATATACTAAAAACGGATACGCTGCAGCAACAACTGCAACTAGAGAGAAAAGAACCGCACGTTGAGACATAGTTATTTAGCAGACTTATGGTTAACCTTAGGCTAAAACCACACGCCTATATTCGCCCAGCAGTTCTTGCTCGTCTTGTGACATTGTGGTGTCGACATTATCGCTTAACATATTCTCAATATAAAGAGCAATACGCTCAAGCTTGTCGACATTATCCTTTAATAAAACCTGCGTACTGATACTGTCACCCTCCATAGTCTGTTTGAGTACTTTATTGTAATGTCTTAGGCATGGCACTTGATACTGGTCCATAAACAAACCTTGTGCTGGTAATATTTTTCGCTGTCGGGCTCGCGCACGAAATAAGCTTTGAACTTTGTTGTTCGCATTATAAGCCAAACTTAACACTGGGTTTAATTCCCGCATCAATGCCACGTCAACCATCGCCGAACGAAAAAATAATAGGCTTAGCACTCCCCAATAATAGGCATAATCCCAAACTAACTTGAGTGCCATCATACGTCGATCACCAAAACCACCGTACTCATGAGTATACAACGATAACGTGCTGTTAAAAAATGACTGATTAATCGTTTGGTATACACGGCTGTCGAGTCGAATGTCTTGACCTTGAGTCTCACTGTCGATGAGCTTGGTAATAAAGGAATTATTAAGGGCAATAAAATCACTGCCAGGCGAATAAAAAGGGTCAGCAAAAACACCTGCCTCTCCGGTCAGAGCCCAGCCTTGGTCTGAAAACATTTGTTTGCAGTCAAGTGAGTAATCAGTAATCACCACATAGTCTAAAACATCAGCGCCATCAATAGCCTGGGCACAACGTGGGTGATGTTTACTCAGCCAATCAAAGGTGCTTTCATAATTTGAAAAATTATGACTCTCGAAGGCTTCATCGTCCATCACAATACCAATGCTGGTTGCGCCATTATCTAACGGAATCACCCACACCCAATAACCTGGGCCCATTAAATGATTGGTGCTAAGCCAACGCGTATTCTCTTGTTTAACGCGCCCTTGCCAAGCTTGGTCATTCGACCAACTGTCCAATTTTATTTGTCGATCTATTCGAAACCACAAGGCATTACCTTTGTGCCCTGACTCTTTATGTAAACCAAGCTTATTTTTAACTAACGCTCGCCTGCCTGCGGCATCAATAATCCAACGACCATTAATACGTTGTTGACCTGCTGGGCTAGTCACAGTAATGGCTTTTTCATTCTCTGTTATTTCTAGATCAGTAGTACTAGCGCCGTCAATCAACTTCACACCTTGTGAAGTGATTAGTTCTTTTAAGTAGTTCTCAATCGCGCCGCGATCAATTTGATAGGCAGGAATTCCAAATAGTTCACTTACCCCCAATTCATCTTGTTGTGAAAAATCATTTTGTGGCTCTCCAAAGAAACACCGCAGGCCGTGCTTGCGTAAGTGCCGCTCATTAAAATGCTCTTTTAAACCTAATGTATGATTCAAATAATGCGAGCCTATTTCAACCGTTGATTCGCCCACCTTGGCAATTTTTTCTGGCTTAGGAAATGTGCCTTTTTCAATTACGACAATATCCAGATCAGGTTGTGAAGATTTTAACTGGTGCGCCAAAGTTAGGCCCGCTAAACCGCCACCTACAATAACTACATCCTTTAACGTGGCATTCATTTTACTTGGCTGTATTTAAATTAATTTTGATACTGGTTTGTTCGCTGACAGGAAACACTAATGACCTCGACGCCTTAAGGGCAATGGCTTTTAACAAAGGCAGTATTCTGCCAACAGGGTTAGTTTCATAGCACTCTTGTAAAAAATCATCGGCAACAAATTCTGGCCAATCAGCGATTT
>JALZWI010000215.1 GCA_023299895.1 Arenicella sp.
GTTATGCCTTTGAAAACACTTGTTTCTTTTGCATGGTAACCTAATTGTACATCTATTTTTTTACCTTTCACTTTAAAGGTTGTTTGCGGTTCTTCGTGTGACAAAAAACCAAAATCCATTAAATATAAATAGATAGAATATCCAAAGGTGAGATTCTAGATGAAAGTAAACAGGCATCATTAGCAGTAATATTCTTTATACCATTCAGTAAATTTTTGAACGCCCTGTTCAATGGTAACAACAGGCTTGTAGCCAAATATTTTCTCAAGAGCTGTTGTATCTGCGAGTGTTCGGGGCACATCGCCGTCTTGCATGGGCAGCATATCTAGCTTGGCTTCTACACCTAAATGCTTTGCCATTAACTCGATGAAATCTAATAGCTTGACTGGTTGTCCACGACCAATATTATATAAACTATAGTTGTCATCAGAAGACTCACTCAATGCAACACGCATAACACCTTCGTTGATATCATCGATATAGGTGAAATCTCGAATCATGTCGCCATTGTTATAAACTGGAATCGGCTCTCCTTTTAGCATACGCGAAGCAAATCGAAATGGCGCCATATCAGGTCGTCCCCAAGGTCCATATACGGTAAAAAAACGCAGACCTGTACAGCGCAAACCATAGAGATGTGAATAACTATGCGCCATCAACTCATTGGCTTTTTTGGTGGCCGCATACAATGAAACAGGGTTATCGACACGATCCTGCTCGCTAAACGGAAAGTTCTTATTTGCTCCGTAAACTGAGCTAGATGACGCATAGACAAAATGCGAGATTTTTTGTTGTCTACACCCTTCCAGAATGTTCGCAAAACCGACTAAATTACTGTCGATATAAGAAGATGGATTTTCAATTGAGTATCGTACTCCGGCCTGAGCAGCTAAATGTACTACCACATCAAAATCACTGTTTTCAAATAAATCTGCAACAGTCGATCGATCACAAATATCTCGTTCGTGAATCTCGAAATTTTGTGCACTATCGTGTAGTTTTAA
Source organism: Arenicella sp. (assembly GCA_023299895.1). The sequence continues at coordinate 1,005 of JALZWI010000215.1, forward strand.
TTGGTCCAAGCGAGCACGTTTTAAAGACACATCATAGTAATCATTAAAATTATCGACAGCTATTACACTGTGCCCTTGTGACAATAATTTTTGACTCAAATCAGCACCAATAAAGCCTGCTGCACCGGTTACTAGAATTTGCATGCGTTTCGAACTCTCCCCTATGAGCATTTGGAATGCTAATCAGTCAACTACTTATACTTTGTGGGGTAGTATATATTACAATCTGGCTAGTTAAAGCCCTTAGCCTACTTTGCCGGCAATTTATCTTATGACAAGTAATCAAATCACACTTATCAGCGCACGTTGGGTTATTCCTGTTGAGCCCTCGACTCGGGCACTTGAAAATCACGCTGTGGTATTTCAAAACGGTGAAATACTAGACCTGCTGCCGACTGAAAATGCTCTGAAAAAATATCCTAATGCTCTACAGATCGATCGCCCTAATCATGCGTTCATCCCCGGACTAATCAATTCGCACACTCATGCAGCCATGAATTTATTTAAAGGTCTGGCCGATGACCTACCTTTAATGGATTGGTTACAAAACCATATCTGGCCGGCCGAGGCTAAATGGGTGGATGCTGAGTTTATGCGCGATGGTGTCGAACTGGCGATAGCAGAAATGCTTTTAAGTGGCACAACTTGCTTTAATGACATGTACTTTTACCCTGACATTGTTGCAACAACGGCACAAGAAGCAGGTATACGAGCCAATGTTGGCTTAATTGTATTAGACTTCCCTAGCGTGTGGGCAAGCAATAGCGATGAATATTTCGACAAAGGCTTACAAGTACATGATGAGGTTCGTTCTTTATCCTTGATCCAAACCACATTAGCACCACATGCTCCCTATACTGTCTCAGATCAGCCGCTGGAAAAAGTACGTACCTATGCCGACGAGTTACAAGTACAAGTCCATATGCATGTACATGAGACCGCCCAAGAAATTACTGACTCTATAGAACAATATGGACAATCGCCCTTGGCGCGATTGCACTCACTTGGCTTGCTTAATCCGCGCATGATTGCGGTACACATGACTCAACTTAGTGACGAAGACATCACCTTATGTGCTGAACAAGGTATTAATATTGTCCATTGCCCTGAATCTAATCAGAAACTAGCAAGTGGCCAGTGTCGCGTTAGCGATCTCTTGCAAGCTGGTGCGAATGTTTGCTTAGGTACGGATAGCGCTGCCAGCAATAATGACCTGGATATGTTGGGAGAAATGCGTAGTGCGGCTTTAATAGCAAAAAACGCCAGCGTTGATGCTAAAGCCTTACCTGCTTGGCAAGCACTTAAAATGGCAACCATCAATGGCGCCAAAGCACTTAATATGCAAGATCAAATTGGTTCACTTAAGGTTGGTAAGTCAGCGGATATGGTAGCAATTGATTTAAATCATGTAAGCACTCAACCAGTGTATGACCCTATTTCTCAAATCGTCTACAGTGCATCACGCGAGCAAGTAACCGACGTTTGGGTGCAAGGTAAACACGTAGTCAACAATAAAAAACTAACGACTATTGATCTTGCTAAAGTATTACAAAACGCGCACAGCTGGGGCGACAAAATTCAGCAAACAAAACAATAAACTATTATGACAATAAATAACAACGTTGACCCAAGCGAGATTCAAAAATTTGAAGACCTTGCATCACGCTGGTGGGACCCTGAAAGTGAGTTTCGTCCGCTACATGCGATTAACCCACTAAGAACGCAATATATTAATCTGCATTCACCTGTTAAAGGCTTAAAAGTCTTAGATGTTGGTTGTGGCGGCGGTTTAATCAGCGAAGCCATGGCGGCATTTGGCGCACAAGTCACGGGCATTGATATGGGCGAAGCGCCACTCAGTGTTGCTAAGTTACATTTATTAGAAAGCGGTCAAACAGTTGAGTATCTAAAAATTACCGCTGAAGAATTAGCCGAGCATCGAGCAGGAGAATATGACGTCGTTACTTGTCTAGAAATGCTTGAACATGTGCCTGACCCTAGTTCGGTCATTAAAGCCTGTGCTAAGTTAGTCAAACCGGGTGGCGATGTGTACTTCTCAACCATTAACCGTAACCCAAAAGCTTGGTTATTTGCGATTGTAGGTGCTGAATATGTTCTTAACTTATTACCTAGGGGCACACACGAGTACGACAAGTTAATCAAACCATCAGAACTAGATGGCTGGGCACGAGATGTTGAGCTAACTACACAACGCATGACTGGCTTGCATTACAACCCGATTACTCAAAACTACAAACTCGCACCCGGTGTGGATGTCAATTACATGATGCACACTATCAAACAGGTCTAAAAAATATGCAGCTAAAAGCACTATTGCTTGATCTTGATGGTACCTTAGTGGATACCGCACCCGATATGGTCGCAACCTTGAACCGCGTATTAATCAATCACGGCAAGCCACCTGCAGAACACACAAAAGCTCAACTCTTAGTCTCTAATGGTGCTAAGGCTTTGCTAGAATTTGGTTTCGGCACTCAACAGATGGAAGACATTGGTACCGACATGCTAGTCCACGAGTTTCTTAGCGACTATGCCGATCATGTCTGTGAAACGAGTAAAATTTATGGTGGTATGGCTGAAGTATTAGCGTTTTGTGCTGCTAATAATATTCGTTGGGGCGTTGTCACCAATAAGCCTTTGGAGCTCAGTCGAGCGCTTCTAGATGGCTTAGATCTATTGTCGCAGTCCAGCATTTTGTTAGGCGGCGATAGCCTGCCTGTCAAAAAACCCGATCCAGCGCCATTATTGCACTGCTGCATGGTAATGAGTTTAGCCGCCAGTGAATGCCTTTATGTTGGCGACCATCAACGCGACATTATCGCTGGCAATGCCGCTGGCATGGACACCGCCGCCGCTCTGTGGGGATATATCAAAAATGAGGAAGCGCCAAGTGACTGGGGAGCAAATTACTTATTAAATCAACCGACGGGTTTGCTACGCCTGCTTGAGGATAAAATCGACTAATATGCACAACTCTTTGACGAGACTGTTTGAGAGTATTGGCATTAGCGTAAGTGCTGATGCACTGCTGATTATTGTTGCGGCCCTTACCTTAATCATGGGCACTTATCTTGGCCGCCTTTTACATGGTCGAGCGTTTCAGAAAAAAGAACAACAATTGATTCAGCAACATGAAAAAGAACGAGATTTTTTTGATCTACAGCTTGATCAACTCTCGCATCGTTTTAATTCTTTATCTCAAAAAGCTTTAAAAAACAATAACGAATCGTTTTTGACCTTGGCACAACAAACCTTTACGCAACTACAAAGTAGCGCGAGCAATGATTTAAAAACTCGCGAACAAAGCATTGCTAATCTACTGCAGCCCATTCAACGTTCGATGCAACAAACAGATCAACAGTTAAAAAAACTAGATCAAGATCGGCGTACAAGCGAAACCAAACTAGGCGAACAGATCAATAATTTGCTTACTTCGCAACATTCTTTACAATCTGAAACACGCAACTTAGTAACAGCATTAAGACGACCTGAGGTGCGCGGCCAATGGGGCGAGCTAACCTTAAAGAGATTAGTGGAGCTAGCCGGAATGTCGGAATATTGTGATTTTGAACTGCAGGCAACCGTTCACACGGAAAACGGTATTCTTCGGCCAGATATGCTGATCAATTTACCTAATGAACGTATTTTAGTTGTTGATGTGAAAACGCCTTTAGACGCTTACATCAGTGCGACTGAAGCAAGTGACGCAGCAGATAAAAAACGTTTTTTATTACAACATGCACGCAACCTAAAGCAGCGTATCAAAGAACTCAGTCAAAAAAAGTACTGGCAGCAATTTGAACACTCACCAGATTTTGTAATTTTATTCATTCCTGGTGACCAGTTTTTAAGTGCCGCACTTGATCAGGACTCTAGTTTATTAGAGTATGCGCTGCAACAACGCATTCTGCTTGCAACGCCAACCAGCTTGGTTGGCTTGTTGCGCGCAGTTGCCTATGGTTGGAGTCAGGATAAACTGAGCAAGAATAGTGAACAAATAAGAACCTTAGGTGAAAATCTCCATCAGCGCTTACAAACGCTGACGCAGCACCTGAACAAACTCGGCAAACATTTAGACCAAAGTGTCGAGCAATTTAATAAGGTACTCGGTTCTTACCAATCCAAAGCATTGCCAGCGGTTCGTAAGCTATCTGAGCTGGGGATTAGCAATGACACAACCAATGATATTGAAACCCAACAAACTAGCCCAACTCGGCGCGTTAACGACAATACTGACGACTAAATTATGGCCCATCAACTAGACTGGCAAGCATATCAAACCACGCAAGACGCATTTAAAGATAAGGTAGTTATGGTCACTGGGGCGGCTGATGGGATTGGTCGCTCAATCACCATCGCTCTCGCAAAACATGGTGCAACTGTGATTATGCTAGACAAAAAATCACGTCATCTAGAGAAACTCTTTGATCAAATAATGGAACGTGATTACGTTGAACCTGTGATCCTGCCAGTTGATCTGCTTGAGATAACACCCGAGTCTGCGACCAAACTCGCTCAAGCAGTTTATGATGATTTTGGTAAATTAGATGGCTTATTACATAACGCCGCTGAACTAGGCTCGCCTAGCCCACTTGATCAATATGACCTTGAGTATTGGAATAAGGTAATGCATACCAATTTGCAAGCTCCTTACTTTCTAACTCGTGCTTTATTGCCGCTATTAAAACAAGACGATACCACGAATATATTATTTACCACTGCCGATGTCGCACGCCAACCACAAGCCTATTGGGGCGCCTACGCAATTGCTTACGCTGGCTTAGAAACTCAGATGAAAATTTGGGCAGAAGAGTTAGAGAACATCTCTAATGTTAAAGTTAATTCGATTGATCCAGGCCCAGTGAGAACCAGTTTTCGACGTCGATCTCATCCTGGTGAAAGTCAAGATTCATTGCTTACACCACAAGCTCTCACGCCTGCTTATTTAATGTTATTTGAAAATAAATCACTGCATGGTGAGAAACTTTCATTACAAGGCTAACTCTAATTTAGAGTAATCAAGAAAAACTAAATCTTATTTTTTTATACAGTCTGCACGCACGAAAGTGACGTAAATTAACTAACCTACATTGTCACTGCGCCATTACAAACAACTGTAATTATCGAGATTTTGATGCTTATCTCGTAATCAAGCGGCTACTTACGCCGGCTACGGGCAGGCTTTCTAGCCGACCCTTCCCTTGTTCTGAGGCTGGTGCTGTTTAGTTTGTTCGAGTGACCAGGTTTGGAAGCAGATTTTAGAGGTGTTCGTCCAGCTGAATATAGCTGAGTTTGAAACTCTTCAGCAAGCCCCACTGAAGTAACCAACTTCTCAAGTTGTTTGGGAGCCATTTTGGTGTTCTGGCCTAACTTCACATCGCGTGTGAGCTTGACGGTCCCGTAGCGTATTCGCTTTAAACGACTCACTGTATGGCCTACTTCATCCCAAATGCGTCTCACCTCACGGTACCGACCTTCTTTAATAATAACTTTATACCAGTGATTGGTGCCTTCTTCTGCTAAGTCTGCTGCAACAATACTCTCAAAACGGGCTGCTTTACCATCAATCATCACTCCTTTTCTAGTGAGTGTATTGATGGTTTCATCACTTGCCCGGCCACGAATCCTAACTAAGTATTCGCGCTCTACCCCAGTTGATGGGTGCATCAACTTGTTCGCTAAATCACCATTATTCGTTAACAAAATTAGGCCACTGGTATTAATGTCTAAGCGTCCGACAGACACCCAACGGCCGTTCGGTATCGCAGGTAAATCATCAAAAATTGTCGGTCGTCCTTTAGGGTCTTTGCGTGTACAAATTTGCCCTTCAGGTTTGTGATAAATCAGTACTTTAATTTGTTGTGTGTGTTGAGGGCGCAAATTCAACAGCTTGCCATCCAACAACAGACGATCGTGACTGCCTGCACGGTCCCCCAACTTGGCACGTTTACCATTCACAGTTACTCGACCAAGACTAATCCAAGTTTCTATCTCTCGTCGTGAACCATAACCAGCATGCGCTAATAGCTTTTGTAATTTATCAGTCATCATTTGACGGAGTTTCCGTCTCAACTGTATCATTTAGTTCAACGTCTGTTACTGGATCTAAATCGATAACTTCAGTTGGTTCAGATTTATCGTTTGATCCCGGAGCTTGATCATCTTGAGGGTGTAAATCGATAACTTTTGCTGATTCATTTACCGCTTGATCATCGTTCGACTTTTGATTTGCTAAGTCTGTTTCAGCCTCACTTCGAACACCATCCATTGGTAAGGTAAGGTTCATATCTTTGGCAATTTCACCCAACGCGCGCTTATCCATTAATTCAGGTAATTCACGCAGGCTGCTCATATTAAAATACTCAAGAAAAACTTGAGTCGTAGCAAACAGTGCAGGACGGCCCGGCACATCTCTGTGACCAACTTGCTCAATCCACTCACGCTCCTCAAGAGTGCGAATGGTCTCACTACTAACACCGACACCACGCACCTCTTCAATATCACCACGTGTAACAGGCTGTCGATAAGCAATAATTGATAACGTTTCTAATAATGCACGCGAATAACGAGGCGGCTTTTCAGCATTTAGTTTTCGCAACCAAGATGAATATTTTTCTTTCGTTTGAAAACGCCAACCTTTGCCAATTCGGCGTAACTCTACACCGCGATACTCACAACTTTCTTCTAAGCTGAGTATTACATTTTGGATGTCCACTTTACTTGGCTTAGCATCCTCGGGGAATAATGCCGTAATTTTACGAATACCAAGTGGTTCACGCGCTGCAAACAATGCCGCTTCAATAATATTTTGCAGCTCACTATCAACCGGGTCATTTTTTTGTTTATCTGCTTTTGCCATGGATAACTCTTTTTGTTTCATGTTCTAAAATCTGTCTACGCTTACTAAAATATTGATAAAAAATTTTCTGTAAAATAACTCACCAAAGTGCCTGCTGTAATCAAAATTTCACTTTAATTTAAAAAAAACCTTCAGCTCATTAAACAACTCTCTTGATATGAAGAGCCTGAGCCCCATTAAGAGGCACGCTTGATATGAATCGCCAGGCACATTAAGCGGCGCGCTTAATATGAATAGGAGCAAATGGTTCATTCTGAACAACTACCAACATATCATCACGAAATAATTCCAGCAAAGCAATGAAGGTTACTACGACGCCCAAACGTCCTTCTGATTGAATAAATAAGTCTTCAAAACGTACATAATCATCAGACTGCAAACGTTTTAATATATTGGTCATCCGCTCGCGCATAGACAACATATCACGCGATACAAACATATGAGTATTTGCTTCAGCCCGTCGCACCACACTTTGATAAGCATTGACTAACTGTTGTAGACTGACTTGCGCTTTTACTTCTTGTTTGTCCGCATCTTCAAATTTAGCTTGCGCAGGAAAAATATCACGTTCCAAACGTGGTCGATCATCAAGTTTATTTGCTGCTTCACTATAGCGTTCATATTCTTGTAAACGACGGACCAATGCTGCAAGCGGGTCTTCTTCTTCGCCCTCTTCAGTCTTAGGTTTCGGTAGTAACATGCGAGATTTAATCTCGCCTAATAAAGCTGCCATCACTAAATATTCAGCGGCGAGATTGAGGTTTGCCGCCCTCATTAACTCGACATAAACCATGTATTGCTTAGTAATGTCAGCAACAGGGATATTTAAAATATCCAAATTTTGTTTGCGAATTAAATACAACAATAGATCTAATGGGCCTTCGAAACTATCCAAAACCACTTCCAACGCGTCAGGCGGTATAAATAAATCTTGCGGCCAATCATTCATGACCTCGCCCAGCACCACCGCGCGCATAGATTCTCCATAGCCTTCAGCTTTTTCTGCCTGCTCCCCAGGTTCTTTTTTATCGATCTCTTGGTCAGTCGTCTCAGTCATAATCTGTTACTCAAAGTTTTTGCTCAACCGCAACGCTAATAGTAATCCAAATTCATAGCACTGCGGACCTGCTCCATCGTTTCATCAGCGACTTCTCTTGCTTTCTCACACCCATCCGCGATGATATTACGTACTAGAGTTGAGTCTTTGACGTATGGTTCAGCACGTTCCGCGATGTCTTTTTGTTCTTTTAACAATGAATCGATCAGTGGTTGTTTGCAATCGACACAACCAATACTCGCACTGCGACAACCTTGCTCAGCCCAATCTCGAGTCTCTTGATTTGAATAAATATGGTGAAATTCCCAAACCGGACACTTAGACGGGTCGCCAGGGTCGTTACGACGTACTCTCGCTGGGTCAGTTGGCATTGCTCGAACCTCTTTTTCAATTCGAGCAGGGTCGTCTCGTAGAAAAATCGTATTACGGTAAGATTTAGACATTTTTTCGCCGTCTAGACCAGGTAACTTACAAGCTTCCGTTAATATAGATTCAGGTTCAGATAAGATAACTCGACCACCGCCTTCAAGATAACCCAACAAGCGCTCACTTTCAGCATTACTCATATTTTGATTAGAATCAAGCAAAGCACGAGCTTTTTCTATGGCCTCATGATCGCCTTGCTCGGTATAAGCCGTGCGTAAGCTACGATATAGTTTTCCACCTTTTTTGCCTAACTTTTTTATCGCCTCCTCTGCTTTTTCTTCAAAACCAGCTTCACGACCATATAAATAATTAAATCGTCGCGCAATCTCTCGAGTTAACTCTATGTGTGGTACTTGGTCTTCACCAACAGGTACTTGCATGGCTCGATATAACAATATATCCGCCGCTTGCAGAACAGGGTAACCTAGAAACCCATGCGTAGACAAATCACGTTCTTTAAGCTTCGTTTGCTGATCCTTATAGGAAGGAACTCGCTCCAACCAACCCAACGGTGTAATCATTGATAAAAGTAAATTTAATTCCGCATGCGCAGGCACACGTGACTGAATAAACATGGTAGCGCGGCTGGGATCCACACCTACAGCGAGCCAGTCAATAACCATCTCCCAAACATTTTGACTGATTGTGTCTGAATCTTCTTCGTAATGAGTTGTTAACGCATGCCAATCAGCCACAAAGAAATAACTATCAAATTCATTTTGCAGTTCAACCCAGTTTTTTAAAACGCCATGATAATGCCCTAGGTGTAATCGCCCGGTAGGGCGCATACCAGAAACGACTCTTTGTGTTTGTCCTGAGTTTGATATCATTATGAATACTGTTAATAGTTGTTACTAAATAATTGTTGTCTTTTTACTTATATTTTCACTAGCTGTTATTACAGCTCAATTATGATCACAAGCAAAAGAGCTAGTCTACAAGCAAGTGACTTCGAAGACTAGTTGCAGCACACAATGCCACCTAATTAATTAACTAAAAAATCAATATTACCTGCCCCTACACGAGCAATTTCGAGTTTTTCAGCATGCCAATCAATTACAGTAGATGGTTGATTGCTCACCATCCCACCATCGATCACTAAATCAACATCATGCTCTAATTTTTCACGAATTTCATCAGGGTCACCTAACGCCATATCCTCTCCCGGCAAAATCAAACTGGAACTCATGATCGGTTCCGATAACTCTAATAGCAGAGAAGTAACAATCGCGTGGTCGGGCATGCGCACACCAATCGTTTTTCGCTTAGGATGCACTAAACGGTTCGGCACTAAGCGCCTTGCTTGCAATATGAATGTATACGGGCCAGGTGTTAATGTTTTTATTAAACGATATTGTTCGTTATCAATCTTTGCGAACTGGCTAACCTGTTTCAAATTATTCGCAACCAAAGTAAAATTATGATGTCGATCCAAATCTCTGATTCGTCGAATTCTGGTAACAGCGCGTTTATCATCCAGATGGCACCCTAATGCATAGCTAGAATCAGTTGGATAAGCTATTAAACCGCCTGAACGAACAATCTCTGCCGCTTGCTGTATCAGGCGAAGCTGAGGGTTCAGCGGATGTATGTGAAAATATTGTGCCATACCACCATTCTTTAATTCGTATCTAGGTTAACCGATAAATTGATTGATCTGCAAACACGCCATCAATATGGCTTTGTTTAAGTATTGCTGACACGTCACCAGACCCATTCCAATTTAATCTTGGCGCTAATTCGCGTAACGGTTCCAAGGCAAATAAACGCTGCGTTAACCTAGGGTGCGGCACCACTAAGTTTTCATCATCAATATTAATATCCCCGAACAACAAAAGGTCT
>JALZWI010000216.1 GCA_023299895.1 Arenicella sp.
TTCGGTTACGAAAACCTCACCATGCTGAAATGGGCTCATTGTTCCAGGATCAACATTGATATAAGGGTCGAGCTTCATCAAAGTAACACTCAAACCACGTGCTTCCAGCAAAGTAGCTAACGACGCGGCGGCAATGCCTTTGCCTAAAGAAGAAACCACACCACCCGTTATGAAGACATATTTAGTCATTGATCACACAATTGTTCTTATTAGTTTTGAAATAAGCACTTTTTGTACATGCTAAACAGTAGACCAAATACTGAGTTACGAATATTTTCGTGTACAAAAAAGAGTATTACAGAGACAATTACCAATGCTTTCAAACAGATTGGCGCAGTGCTCCAGAAGGTTCTACATGATACTAGAGGCAACCATTATGAACAATCAGTTTTGTCTATTTGTAGTAAGATAATCCTTATTAAAATCAAAAGCGTGACATCGGGCAGAATAAAACACCAACTTAAGCGAAGGCGGATCAACTCCGACAATTAGGATGCCATGGATTGAAGTGACACCCAATCACTTCGTAATTGTTGATCAATTGGCCCCAAAACAACATCACTATTGGGCTGTCGAATAGTTAACAAAGGCACCGCCTGACGTCGCCACGGCGGAATGCCTGCTTCTCGTAACCATTTTTTTAAATTGAGAGAATGTCCTTGTAATGCTTTTGGATTCACCACATTAGGGCGAGATGATACTCGTACAACTGAGGTATGACGGTGCTCAAGCAAGTTACGCAATTTATTAGTTGCATCGAGTCGGACTTTACTTTGATAGAGTTCGATCGGCTGATTAATATTATTCCAGTCAACACTCGCAACAGGCGAAGCTGAATCAAGCGCAGGCATAACGTACATATAACCTTGGTAAAATCGAAATTGGCTGCCAGTCTCTTGCAATACCATGGTTGCCCCTGGCTTAGACACAAAAGCCGTTAGTAACTTATCCAATAAACGTTGGCTAGGAATATGCAGCTTTAGACTTCTCAACCAAAAACGTACCACATTCGCTTGCCGAGCTGCGCTCAAATGCGCCAAGTCTTCGTAACAAAGTGCATAGGAATGATCAAGCGGATGCTTAGGGTGCTCACGAACTTCGACTAAATCAGCAATGGCGACTTCTCGCAACAAGTTATTTTCTTGTTCCAAGTTGTTCGCAGTGCGCAAGATGCTCGCAATTGCGTCAGGTCGAAATTCAGTTAGTGCTGGCACTATTTGATGACGAATTTGGTTGCGCGAATAATTACTTTCTTGATTGCTTGGGTCTTCAACCCAACTTAATTGATGGACCTCAGCATAGTCTCTAATTTGATCTTGAGTCAAATCAAGCATTGGCCGAACCAGTCTCGAACCATGGAACGGCGTTACTGCTCTTAGGCTAGATAAGCCACGACTGCCAGAACCACGCAACAAATTAAACAGAACGGTCTCTGCCCGGTCTTGTGCATGATGAGCCGTCAACAAATACGAACCAGAAAAAATTTGATCTTTAAACCACTCATAACGCGCGAAACGTGCCGTTTGCTCGCTAGAGTCGGACAAATTCAAAGAAATTTGCTTGCTTTCAATACCAAGATCGTTACATCGGCCTTCACAATGTTGCGCCCAACCATTCGACGCCTCGTTTAAATTATGATTGACGTGTAGAGCTGTTAGTGAAAACCCATATTTTTGTTGAGCTTGTGCCATCAAGTGCAATAAAATGGTCGAGTCCCTACCACCACTGTAGGCAACGTAATAATTAGCCTGAGAATCCAGCGCTAATTCTTTAAAAAGGTGTTCTGTAAACTGATCTACAGAGTATGCCATAAAGCCTATTTAGTAAAAAATATTAAAATTCAAAGATTTAAGTACTTAGTTAGCAAGAGATATAAAATTTGAAAATTACGAATCAGTCGTATTTTTATTACTTATAAACAATGCTTTAACTAGCGCCCTGCCAAACCAAAAAAATCATATCATAAAGAAATAAAACATAGAAGTAGCAAGGACTTATAAAAACAAACTCACCTATTTACTAATAAATGAGTCTTATATTAGTTTGACCGATCAAACCGTCTAATTGCTCCAACATAATTTTATTCGGAACAATACGCCAATCTTGCGCTAAATCGAGCTGACAAACACCGTCATTGGACAGATATTCGAAGCCAATACCGCACTGCCCTTGTTCATTTGATTGCAAGATTGATTTCAATTGAGTCACCATCTGGCTATTTACTTGGTCAGCCTTTAATTGAATCTGCATATGTCTTGCCAACTGGCTGCGAGCTTGTTCGATATCGAACAATTCATCGGCTGACAAACGTATGCGGCCACTAAAATGATCAAGACTGGCTTTACCTTTGACGACTAATACTTTGTCTTTATGAATCACATCCCGACGCTGATCATATAACTCTCCATAGACACCAATTTCTATTCGGGCAGTTTTATCGTCTAGTGTTAAAAATGCCATCCGTGAGCCTGATTTGGTATTCATAACCCTTGCTCCCACAACCAGACCTGCAAGTGTTACTGGCTTTTTCTGCTTACTTTTACCGACATCAACATCAACCAATCGACATGAAGTGAATTGATTTAGTTCTTGAATGTAGACATCTATAGGGTGTCCGCTCAAATATAAACCTAATGTGTCTTTCTCAGCTGCCAATAAATCTTCTTTTTTCCACTCTGTGACATTTTGATAGGTTTGTACCGTCTCAACGGGGGCGACAATACCAAAGAAGTCATTTTGACCTGCCGCAGCACTGCGGTGTTGTTGGTTAGCAGCATCAAGCGCTAAATCTACACTGGCAATTAAACTAGCTCGATGTACCCCGAGCTCATCTAAAGCACCAGATCTAATCAACGCCTCGAGAGCTCGGCGGTTGACTTTTTTACCATCAACTCGGGCGCACAGATCATACAAATCCTTAAATGCTCCACCCGTTTCTCGAGACTCAATGATACCTTCAATCACTGGCCGACCAATCCCTTTAATAGCACCTAGTCCATAAACAATATGATTCTCATCAGTGGCAAGAAACTTGTATTGACAGAGATTGATATCAGGGTGCTGTACGGTTAAGTTCATTTCATTCGCTTCATTGAGCAAAATAACGACTTTATCGGTGTTTTCCATATCAGCTGACATACACGCAGCCATAAAGTGTGCAGGATAATGTGCCTTCAACCAAGCCGTTTGATAAGCAACCAACGCATAAGCCGCTGAATGGGATTTATTAAAACCATATTCTGCGAAATATTCCATTAGATCGAAGACATCTTTCGCAACATCCTCACTAACACCACGTTCTGCAGCGCCCTGTTGAAAAATTTCCCGCTGCTTTGCCATCTCTTCGACTTTTTTCTTACCCATCGCACGACGCAAAATATCTGCACCACCTAACGAATAACCAGCCATAACACGTGCAATTTCCATCACCTGCTCTTGATATAAAATCACCCCATAGGTGTCATTCAAGATAGGTTCTAAGATTTCATGTGGATAATTTGTTGCTTCCTTACCATGCTTTCGATCACAATAAACCTTCTCCATACCGGCTCCTAGCGGCCCAGGCCGATAGAGCGCCACCAAGGCCACGATATCGTTAAATTGATCAGGTTTAAGGTTTTTAATTAGTTCTTTCATGCCCGATGATTCGAGCTGAAAAATCGCAGTTGTTAAGCCACGCTTTAATATCTCATAAGTCTCAACATCATCAAGAGGCAGCTTAGCAACATCGATTGGCGCTTCATCGCATGACTCACGAAAAGCATTAATTGCTTTCTCAGCCCAGTCGATAATCGTCAGTGTTTTTAGACCGAGAAAGTCAAATTTTACCAAACCGACCGTTTCCAAATCATCCTTATCAAACTGCGAGACAATTTGCTCACTGCCGTGCTCACAATACAGTGGCGTGAAATCGGTTAGATCAGTTGGCGCTATGACAACACCACCGGCATGCTTACCGACATTTCTAGCCAAACCTTCAAGCTTGAGAGCCATATCAATTAGCGCTGCAATCTCCTCTTCGTTGTCATAACGATCTTTTAACTCGGGCTCTTGATCAAGTGCTTTACTCAGGGTCATGCCTAAATCAAAGGGAACCAACTTAGCCACGCCATCCACATGGCCATAAGACATGCCTAGCACCCGCCCAACATCGCGCACCACACCTTTGGCTGCCATGGTGCCATAAGTAATAATTTGCGAGACTTTATCACGACCATATTTTTGTGCTACGTACTCAATCACACGCTCACGCCCTTCAATACAGAAATCTACATCAAAGTCAGGCATCGAGACCCTTTCTGGATTTAAGAATCTCTCGAAAAGTAAAATATGTTCAATTGGATCTAAATCGGTAATCCCCAAAGCATAAGCAACAATAGAACCGGCACCTGAACCACGACCAGGCCCAACTGGCACATCATTTTCTTTTGCCCATCGAATAAAATCGGCAACAATCAAAAAATAACCTGGAAAACCCATTTGAATAATGATGTCCAGCTCGAAAGTCATGCGGTCTTGGTATTCTTTTAATGTGTCAGCATCCGCACCATCAGGGAAACGACGCGGTATAACACGATCAAGACCGGCTTGGCTTTCTTTCGTGAGAAACGACTCTATCGTCTCGCCTTCAGGCACAGGAAAGTCAGGTAAAAAATATTCACCCATGTGCAGCACAAAGTTACAGCGCTGGGCAACTAATAAAGTATTCTCGATTGCGCTTGGGATATCAGCAAACAACTCAATCATTTCTTGAGAAGTTTTGTAATATTGCTGTGGAGTGTGATGCTTAACGCGTCGACTATCATTGAGTCCGCGGCCTTCGTTAATACAGACACGAACTTCATGTGCGTCGTAGTCACTTTCTTGCATAAAATGCGCATCGTTGGTAGCAACTAATGGAATATTATGTTGCGCTGCAAGTTTAGCGGCACCCGCAATATAAAAATTTTCGTAGGCTCGACCAACACGCTGAATCTCAATATAATAACGACCTGGAAATAAGCGTTGATAATCTGCCAACACGTCTTCTTGTAAAGCTTGACGATTTGCCGATACCGCACCTCCGAGTTCACCGCGTTGACCGCCAGATAATGCTATTAAACCATCAGTTTTACCTTCTAACCAAGCTTTTTGAATGATCGGCATTCCTTGATGTTGACCTTCTCTAAAACCTCGCGACAACAATTCAGACAAATTTCGATAACCGTGCGTATCTTGCACTAACAAAACTAGAATATAGGGCTGCGTTAGCTTATCGGAATTTTCTATATAGACTTCGGCACCAATGATTGGCTTAATCCCTTGTGCCATACATTTATTAAAAAACTTGACTGTCCCATACAAATTGCCCATATCGGTAATAGCTACCGCAGGCATTTGGTTTTGCAAAGTTTGCTCGATCAAGGTCGGCAAACGAATCATTCCATTCACTAAAGAATATTCAGTATGCAGATGTAAATGTACGAATGAAGTTGGCATTCACAAATTATAAACTGAACCGGTTTCTAAGGTGAGGGCTTTGGTAGTTTTTTTATTCAAACTAACAATTTTTAGAACGAAAAAAATGCGCCATGACTGATACAATAATTAAGGTCTTGATCGACACCAAATAAACAATAGCTTATCGTTTTCTACAACAGAGCTTTAACAGGGGCAAAACTCAGACGATGGATCGGTGTAATACCAAATTCTTGCAGCGCTTCACGGTGTTGCTTAGTAGGATAACCACTATTACGATCAAAGCCATAGCGCGGATATTGCTTAGCATAATCAGTCATGATTTTATCGCGCCAAACTTTAGCGATGATTGATGCCGCAGAAATACTCGCTTCTAATCCGTCACCACCAATAATTGTTTGCGCAGGTATGCCAAAATCAGGTGCTCGATTGCCATCGACTAGAATCTTATCAGGTTGAATTGACAGTCCAGCAACTGATCGCTTCATCGCCAACATAGTGGCATGCAGAATATTTAATTCATCAATCTCTTCAATGTTAGCCTCACCAATAGCCCAGCAAAGTGCTTGCTGTTCGATGGCACTTGTTAGCTCCTCACGTCTTTTAACAGAAAGCTTCTTTGAATCGGTAAGCCCAGGCAAATCAAACTGTTCCGGCAATATAACTGCTGCAGTAATTACAGGGCCAGCTAAAGGACCACGACCCACCTCATCAACACCTGCGATCAATATTGTCACGCCACCGCCTTTTGCTCTAGTAAACACTCAATGGCTTGGCATGCCAACTCACTAGAATTAGTATTTAACTTTGGGGCTATTTCAGTCAATGCTGTCAACACAGATTGATAATAAGTTTGATCGTTTAAAAATTTGCTCACTTGCGTTACTAAATTTTCTGCAGTCGCTTGATCTTGAATTAACTCTGGCACAACAGGTGATTGGGTCAAGTGATTGGGCATCGAGTAGTGCTCTACCGTGATCGAATTTTTAAATACAAATGCCGATAATTTTGAAACTTTGTACATCACCACCATTGGCTTAGCAAACAAGGCAGCTTCAAGCGCTGCTGTTCCTGAGGCCAAAATTGTTAAATGACTTAGCGCTAAAACATCTCTTGAATGCCCTTCTATTAACTCAACCAAATTGGCATCGTAATTAGGTAGTTGAGCAATATACTCATGAACTTTTTTATTAGCAGATGGAATAACAAACTTGAGGTTTGAAAATTGTTTAGATAATTGCGCTATGCCGTCTAACATGACCGGCGCCAAACGTGACACTTCACTCATACGACTGCCTGGCAGCACAGCAATTAACTTTGTGGCATTAGATGCAAGATTTTGAATACTAAGCCTTTTCAGAATAGCAGAATCTACTTGCCATTCTAAAATCTGCTTGGCTAGTGGGTGCCCAACATATTCAACTGGCGTATTATGTTGTTGATAATATATTTTTTCAAACGGAAATAGCGTTAACATTAGATCAATGGATCGGCGTATTTTTTTTATACGCCCGCCACGCCATGCCCATACTGTTGGACTCACATAGTGTACTGTCGGGATACCTTGATCTTTAAGTTTACGTTCTAACCTTAGATTAAAGTCAGGCACAT
>JALZWI010000217.1 GCA_023299895.1 Arenicella sp.
AAATGAATGTTGTAGGCAACGCCAAGCTGATTCGGTACGGTCAGTAAGAGAGAGTCTGCTTCCTGAATCGCCTCATCTTCTTTCAGCTGCTGAATAAGCTGATCTGGTTCAGCTGTATAGCTACGGCCAAAAATAGCGAAAGTATCTGCATCGAGATATCCGGTTTGATCTCCGTCTGGCTTGCCACCATAACCGAAGTACATACGATCTTGGTCATTGGTAATAGCAAAAATACTACGACTCACCGAAACTCGAGGCTGCCTTGCGTGGCCTGCTTTTTTCCATTCCTCGCGATATCGCCGGATTTGTTCCGCCTGCTGCACATGAAAAGGTTCATTGCCTTCTACAACCTTAAGAGTGGAACTTTGCAGATTCATACCCAAACGTGCAGCCCACTCGGCAGTTGCGTTAGAACCGGACCCCCACCAAATGCGATCATGTAAGCCCTCTGAGTGTGGTTCAACTCTCAATAACCCAGCAGGATTACGAAACATAGGGTTTGGGTGCGGCTTGGCAAAACCTTCGCCCTTAAGTAACTCAAGAAAAGTTTCAGTCGATCGGCGAGCCATATCAGAGTCCGTCTCGCCCGCGCGTGGTTCGTATCCAAAATGACGCCAACCATCGATTACCTGCTCTGATGACCCTCGGCTAATGCCCAATTGCAAACGCCCTTGAGATATTAGATCCGCCGCTCCCGCATCTTCGACCATATAAAAAGGATTCTCATAGCGCATATCGATAACGCCTGTACCGATCTCGATTTTATCTGTACGGGCGCCCACCGCGGCTAACAAAGGAAAGGGCGAGGCAAGCTGCTGCGCAAAGTGGTGCACCCGAAAAAATGCACCATCCATACCAATTTCTTCGGCAGCAACCGCTAAATCTATAGACTGAAGCATCACATCAGATGCGTTTCTTACAGACGAACCGCCGGAATTAGACCAATGCCCAAAGGACAGGAAACCAATATTTTTCTTGGAGGTCATAAAAAATATACCTAAGTAAAACGCTAGATAGCTTCAATGGGGACGAAGTGACTAAATTCTAGGTGAAAGAAGAAATTGACTTGAACCTGAATCGGGCTCATGCCACCGTTAAACCTACCAATGTCCGCATTGAGTACAGACTGTGTGAAAACGACCGTACGGTTTATAATAAGCTATAACTCAGTCAATTAAGTCAAGCTAGATGCTCATATTGGACAACACTTTGCCCAATGCGGACATTCACTCTTTTCGATAACACCAAAATTAATTGCGTATTTATCGCCTCAACTGCATTTGCTTGTTAGACGGAATCTCCTACATTATTCGTCGCGGCCAAAACTTATCAGGCAGAGCGCCAAGAGCAAGGTTGCAAGAACACCCGAACCGCCAGCAACGCCCGAGGGTAGAAAAGCGTCACGTCCAAACGTGATCAAGACCGAATTGGCCAACATAGCAACAACACCAACCAACGCAGTCAAGCCTCCCAATGCTCTAGAACCCTGAGACATTTTTGCAATCCCAAAAATAAGTGCAGCAAAGCCCAATAGCAGCTTCGCTGCGTAATAGAGCATAAAAGAAAAGGCCACCACAGCTCCTGCGGCAGGTGCAAATTCCTCAACTTGCCTAGCAGCCTGGCGAAATGGCCCGAACATAGTTACACCAATACTAGCCTGTAATACATTGAATACTGCGCTGAACGCAATAGCGGACCATCCCAAGTGGTAGTTCTTAGACTGCACCATTGCGGCTCCAGCAAACGCTGCAAGAATGGCAGAGAGCGAACATTCCAGGCCCCATAAAATTTGCCGTGGGACAGGAATCTCTGCAGCCCGGAGAATAAAATACAGTACATGCGTAGCTACCAGCGCCAACAGCAGATACGATGTGATTTGAACAGTTCGTGCATTAGTAAATTTCATAGCTAGATACCTTATTTTTTTGTTCTTAATTGTTGTTCTTTGAGCAATGGTTAAATGTTGATTCTACTCGAATTCGGTTCTATTACGAGTCATTATAAAA
Source organism: Arenicella sp. (assembly GCA_023299895.1). The sequence continues at coordinate 2,007 of JALZWI010000217.1, forward strand.
CGACCTACAATTCATCAAACCCCGTCTAACATCAGGTTTTAACAGGAAGCCCATTAGCAGAGTGTCCGGAAATAATGAAAACCGAATATAACCACTTGATATTAGTGATTAAATTTTTCAGTCCGTTTATCACTACAGAGATATTAATGAGCAAGTCGCCCTGCTATCACTCTTTTCTAATCTACATTAAAATATTGAAAAATCTAATAAATCATAAAATGGCTAGAAAAAAAGGTTTACCGCTTTCTAACTGAAAGTCTGCATTAAGTATTCTACTACCTGATTTAAAAGTCAATGACTGAGCATTATTTGCCCATTGCCGCCTTTATCAAAAACACTAAACTCCAAGATATTATATTCAACTTGCAGTCTAAACAGATGGCAATAGCTATCGCACTATATTCTCATGCTACTTTCTGCTTAATAATCACATCTGAACGAACCACAGCATTGAGTATCGCATTCAACGTTGCGCCTAAAATGTCTCGGCTTTTAGCTGCTCCGCAGACGCGTTGTTGATCGATGCTTATTTGCACATAGGCCATGGCTTCTGAGCCTTCGCTTTGCCCTAGGGTGTGCTCACTGTAATCGATGATTACAACTGAGTGACCGATATATTTGCTTAAGCCTGCTACAAACGCCTCTAACACGCCACATCCTATACCAGCAAGATCATGATTTTCATTACCATCAACTAAAACTGCTTCAATCGAATCGATCTTATCTGCTCGATTAACTTGATAGCTTTCCAACGTCATTCTATTTTTTGGTTCTAGGTAAGTAGCAGTAAACAAATCAAAAATTTGATCTGCACTTACCTCGGCTTCTGTCTGCTCGGCCTCGCGTTGTACAATTGGGCTAAAGTCAACCTGAAACCAGCGTGGCATTTTGACGCCGTGTTCTTGCTCTAGCACATAGGTGACACCGCCCTTACCTGACTGTGAATTGATGCGAATGACTTCTTGGTAATTACGCCCTAAGTCGCGAGGGTCTACTGGTAGATAAGCGACCTCCCATGACGCGCCCTCTTTATAAAGAGTCAAACATTTGTTAATCGCGTCTTGGTGGCTACCAGAGAATGCGGCAAAAACTAATTCACCTGCATAGGGGTGGCGCGGATGTACTTTTAGTTGAGTACATTTCTCGACCACGTTAATGATGGTGTCCATGCCTGAGAAGTCCAATTCTGGATCGACGCCTTGGCTGTATAAGTTCATGCCCATGGTGACGATGTCCATATTGCCAGTGCGTTCGCCATTACCCAACAAGGTACCTTCAACACGGTCAGCACCTGCCAATACACCTAATTCAGACGCAGCAACACCACAACCACGATCATTATGCGTATGCAAACTAACGATGATTGAATCGCGCTTTCTGATGTTGTCGCAAAACCATTCAATTTGATCGGCATAGACATTGGGCGTGGCGACTTCCACTGTAGCAGGTAAGTTCAAAATCACTTTATTATCTGGGCTCGGTTGCCAAACATCGACGACGGCATCACAAACTTCGACCGCATAATCAACTTCGGTGCCAGTAAAACTCTCAGGCGAATATTGAAATTGCCATTGGGTATCGGGCTGTGCAGCTGCCCCCTCTTTCACCCACATTGCGCCATCAATTGCGATCTGTTTAATTTGATCACGTGACATTTTGAAGACTTGGTCTCGCTGCACAGTCGAGGTTGAATTATAAACATGCACGATGGCTTTTTTGGCGCCACGCAATGATTCGTATGAGCGCTCGATTAACTCTTGACGCGCCTGTGTTAATACCTGAATCGTGACATCATCGGGAATACGGTTTTCAGTAATCAATTTACGCACAAAATCAAAGTCTGTTTGTGACGCCGCTGGAAAACCAACTTCAATTTGTTTAAAACCCACACCCACCAACATTTCAAACATCTCTAATTTTTGCGGTGGTGTCATCGGGTCAATCAAGGCTTGGTTGCCATCGCGTAAATCTACGCTACACCACGCGGGCGCGTGTTGAATGACTCGGTTAGGCCAACGTCGGTCTTGCTTATCGACCGTCACAAACGGTTTATATTTACTGTGATCGAAATATTTCATGGTGTACCTGCTAATTCTTCTGTGATTCTAATGAGGTGATTATAAAGCGCCATAAAGAGCATTAATGACTAAATTAGTATTGAAAATGATCATTTTTAGTGATTATATCTAATTAATTATCAATTATTAGTTAATAAAATGAATTTAGATAAGATTGACAAACAAATTCTTCAAGAACTGCAAGTAAATGCGCGTATCAGCAATTTGGAGCTAGCAGAGAAAGTTAACCTATCTCCAACGCCCTGTGCACGGCGCGTTAAACAGCTTGAGGAAGCTGTCATTATCAAGTCTCATGTAACCTTATTAGACCCTGAAGTACTTGGACTAAGTCTCACTGCCATGGTCAGTATTACGATGGACAAACACACGGCTGACCGGTTTGAAAAGTTTGAGAAAACAGCTGCCGAGCTTCCTGAAGTAATGGAGTGTTACGTGGTGACTGGGCAAGATTCAGACTTTCTAATCAAAGTGTTGGTTAAAGATATGCGACACTATGAAGAGTTCTTATTACGTAGACTTACGAAAATTGAAGGCGTGAGTGGCGTTCACTCGAGCTTCGTTTTACGACAAGCAATCAATAAACATCAACTACCTTTATGATAAAAAAGACACTACTAACACTATTTAGTATTCCAATTATTGGCGCTTTAGCGCTCATTGTAACGGGTAATGCTTATATATTAACGGCTATAGAGCGAACCTATCTGCAAGGAAACAGCACCGCCAACATTAATGACTATAGTGCTTTTAAGACTCACGAAATAACAACCAGCTCTCCGGTCGAACTCGCTAAAAGTACTGACTACAATAAACAAGCTCTCAATGCAGGCACCCTGTCGCACTTAGAACAATATCGCACGGCGGCTTACCTGGTCATTAAAGACGGCGAAGTGCTCAACGAACATTACTTCAATGGCTATACTGACCGCAGTAAAACCAATTCATTTTCAATGGCAAAAACAATTTTGACGATGTTAGTCGGCATTGCCATCGACGACGGTTATATACAGAGTCTCGAGCAAAACCTCACTGACTTTTTACCAGAATTTAATTCCGACCCATTAGCCAAAAATGCCACGGTCGGTGAACTCTCATTGATGACCTCTGGTTATGAATGGACAGAACACTACTATTCACCATTTAGTCCAACGGTTGAATTACTCTACGGACATGACGTTGAAGAATTTTTATTAAAAGGAGAATTTAGCGCTGAACCCGGCAGTTTTTTCGAATACTCGAGCGCCTCGACGCAACTCTTAGGCATTGTTTTAAAACGCGCATTAAAAGCCAAAGGCAATCAACAAAGTCTCAGCGAATTTTTAAGCGAAAAAATTTGGCAGCCCTTGCAAATGAATGATGATGCGCTATGGCATACTGACGACACGGGTATGGAGCTTGTTTTCTGCTGTTTAAACACCAACGCTCGTAACTATGCGAAACTCGGTATGTTGATGCTCAATAACGGTATATGGAATGACCAGCAATTAATCCCTGCTGAATTTATAGAGTTAATGACGACACCGCAAGCAACTTCATTTTATGGTTATTCAACTTGGATAAATGCAACTGCATCACCCAGTTACTATTGGAATAGCGGTCACCTAGGACAATATATTATTGTTATACCAGAACACAATATGGTGGTCGTTCGCTTAGGCGAAACGCGCAAGTCTAAAGAAAATTTTCGAACGTTAGAATTGCCACTCTTGATTGATCAAGCTTTAACGTTGGCGGACATTCAGACCAACTAGCCTTTAATGTGCTTCTCTTTATTGATCAATTATCTGTTGATTACTAATCACGCTAAACTTGCCAACAAATTCTTGATTCAAACACGCGTTGACAGCGGCGTTTGCCACCGCATGTACACAGACTAATGTTTCTGGCAAATAACGACTGACACTATTAGGCAGCAATGATTGCAAACCTGCTATTGGTTTCATTGCTGCAGCGATGTTAGTTGCCTTGCCTGCAGAGTTATAACGAACTCCATAGATGGCTGTTGGTTTGAGTACTATTGATGTGTGTTGTTCAGAGATATTGGCAAACTCTTGCGCTGCTTCATTGCATAATCGTTTGCCCTTAGCGTAGGCAAACTTATCAGTTGCAATGGCTTTAGGCAGGTGAGCACCCAGTACGACCAAGCGATCGACAGGTGATTCTTGGGTCGCTTTAATGACGGCTAAATTAGATTCACTGTTAGTGGCTAACTGTTTGGCGTAAGCCGCTTTGGAAAATGTCGGCACGGGTGGCGAACCAATCAACGTAACAACCGCAGCTACATCAACAAACAAAGTCATATCAGGCTTTAATGCATCACCTTGTATCCATTCAACTTGATGTGCCCATTCAGTTTTTTCTAAATGGACCGGCATCGCGCCAGAACGTGAAACACAAACTGCCTTCACACCTTGGTGAATTAGCTCTCTAGCAATAGCGGTACCGACAAAACCATTGCCGCCAAACAAGACTATTTTTGATTTATTCATAGGTAAACTTGATCATATTCTAAACGGTTAACATTAAGACGTTACCGCAATACTTTTAACCTGAGCATATACTTTTTTGCCAATCTGTAAACCTAATAGTTGAGCTGATTTTCTTGTAATGCGAGACAATAAAATTTGATCAGCCACGTTAAGACGGACTAAGACTTGAGGTTGGTCACTCTCTGAAATTTCAACAACGGTTGCGGCCACTATATTTAATATACTGGTTTGTGTTTGATGCTCTAAAGTCAAACTCACGTCACTCGCGGCTATCCTGAGCTTCACTAACTCACCTACCGCAATAGAGTTATGCAAAACACTCAAGTGACCACCAGCAAAACTTAAATAACTGAGCCCATAGTCTGCATCATGTTCTACTAACTGCGCTAGAATAATCGATGCTGCGTCATTGTAATGTGCCAATGGTAAATCCAAGCGTGTCAAAATTTGTTCTGTAACGCCATGCGCATTCAAACCGTGAGGGTCGAGCAACACCAAATAATCGGCCAATCGAGACACTTCTTCAATCGAGTGACTGACGTAAAGAATAGGGATATCTAGTTGCTGATGCAGTGTTTCAATATAGGGTAATATTTCTTGTTTGCTTGCCATGTCTAAGGACGCTAGTGGCTCGTCCATTAGCAACAAGTGAGGGTTGCTAGCCAACGCACGTGCGATCGCTACTCTTTGTCGTTGCCCACCAGACAAACTGGCGGGGTCACGCTTCAGCAAGTCAGACAGCCCGAGCATGCTAATAATTTGATCTAAGGAATAGGCATCAACCTTGTTCGATGTTCGCTTAGATCCATACTCTAGATTAGCCTGTACATCAAGGTGTTTGAAAAGGCTCGCATCTTGAAAGACATAGGCTAACTGCCGTTGATGAGTCGGGGTAAATTGTTGTTGATCTTGCCAGACCGTATCACCGATCTTAATTGAAGAATCGGCATACCTATCAAGTCCTGCGATCGCGCGTAACAACGATGTTTTGCCGACACCCGATGGACCAAAAAATGCCGTCACACCCTGGTTCGGAATTGACAATTCAAACGCTAAAGTAAAGTCATCACGTGCAATATTAAATCGCATATCAATCGAACTAGACATGCTCAAATCACCTTCAGTCTAAATTGGCGATTGATTGCATACACACTGACCAATAGACAAAAAGACAATACTAATAAACCTGCAGATAACCAATGCGCTTGGGCATATTGCAGACTCTCAACATGTTCATAAATCACCATGGACAATACTTGTGTTTCACCAGGGATGCTACCGCCTATCATCAAGACCACACCAAACTCACCAATCGTATGAGCAAAACCCAGCACGGTTGCAGTAATCAAACCTGGTCGCGCAAGCGGTATGGCAACAGTTAAAATTTGATCAAAGGGTGATGCACCTAAGGTTGCGGCCACCTCTAACTGACGTTGAGACACGCTACTAAACGCGCTGATTAGCGGTTGCACAACAAACGGTAAGGAGTAAATCATTGAACCAATAACTAAACCAGTGAAGGTAAACGCCAATGGTTGTACGCCAAAAAATTGCATCAATTGACCTAGAGGGCCATTAGGACCGAGCAATAACAATAGATAAAACCCCAAAACGGTTGGCGGTAAAATCAATGGCATGGCGACCAGTGCTTCAATAACGAATTTATAGCGCCACTGACTACGCGATAGCCACCAGGCCAACGGCAAACCAAGCAACAACAATAACCATGTTGTTATAAAGGCTAATTTAAACGTGACGCCAAGAGCAATTATGTCAGCTTCGGTGATCATCGTATAAACAGTTAGAGTAGCCCATAGCCGGCTTGATGAATAATTTTACGCGCGCTATCGGACTGCATAAACGCATAAAATTCCTTACTGGCTATGGTTTCTTTGATCATTACAGCTTGTTGCTCAATTGGATCATATAAATTTTGTGGAATAGACCAAACCGACTCTGAGTTATTTCTATTGATGATCTGTGAATAGGCCACAAAGCCCAGCTCAGCATTACCAGTCACCACAAATTGATATGTCTGAGCGATATTTTCACCTCGAACCAACTTGCCAGTTAGTTGTTCACGTAACTTTAACTCATCAATCACTTGTTCAGCCGCCCTACCATAGGGTGCTAGTTTTGAATTAGCCAGAGCGATGTAACGAATATTAGTGTCGCCTATGCTTGCAGCGCCCAAGTTGGCGCTAGTTTGTCCTGAGCCCCATAAAACCAACTTACCAACTGCATAGGTGTAGCGGCTGCTATTGACCACCCAGCCTTGCTGTTCTAACAATGTAGGCCTTTGCACATCCGCAGCGAAAAACAAATCATAAGGCGCCCCATTTATAATTTGTGCGTAATGCTTACCTGTAGAGCCATAACTGGTTATCACTTTGTGTGTCGAACGAGTTTCGAACATCTCAACAATAGACATCATTGCTGATCTAAAGTTACTCGCAACGGCAATTCGAACGTCAGCTGCGCTGGCAATAGAGACATCTAAAACTGTCAGCGTTAGCAACAAAGAGAGTGATCGGGTTTTCATGCTTTTAGTTTAATACAACTGAATAAATACTGCTGTTGATTACTGCCGCGAATTTTATTTTATTCCATTAAATCTAGAGCAGGTTTTGACCACGACTTTTTGAGTATTAGTTGTTCACTGAAAATTTGATACTCGCTCCCTCAGTAGTGCCATGCTGAGTACGTTGATCATAAAATTGATCTTCTTGTGAGTATTTAAACAGAGCGCTATCAATCATGGCTTTGATAGCTTGCGTTAACTGTGTACAACTTGGCGCCGATTTAATTACATAGATACCGTGTTTAATTTCGTTGTAAGCCTGTCGACCATTAAAACCATGGTTTTTTTCATGACTGAGTAAATTGGCATACCAAATATTCCATTTTTCTTGCAGCTCTACTGAAGCATCCTGCTTGTCGAGCCACTCTGGCATTGTATAGGTAATAATTAGATTAACATTTGATTCAGACACTTCACAACCACGTGCACTTTTTTTAAATTGATATCGTGGCTGGATACTCCATTGTGTATCAGCATGAAAGCCGTTGCGGTTGTTTAGATGTAATTGCACATCTAGTTCTTGTGCACTACTTGCTGAAATAGAGTAATAATTAGTCTGGCTAGTGATCTGTGCAGTAACTTTTATTGGCAGCCAACTGATCAACAGACACAACGTCAGAGATTTTATCCAATCAACCTTATCAATCATCATTCATCCAAAAGCAGGATCGAAATTGCTGCAACAACACCGCCGACAATACGAGCTTGTGCTTCAGGGTCTATTGGTTCTACTCGAATCACAACGTCATCACTTCGACTTCGGTTTCCATCACTGGCTGTGAGTCGCAAGACATACTCCCCATCTACGCTAAAACGAGCGCGTGTATCAACCGATGATGCATTCTCAAAAGTGACCGTTCCAGGACCACTGATCTTGGTCCAAGCTGTTGTCACCTGTTGTGGCGTAGGCAGTCCATCGTCGGACACAGTCCCATCTAGGCTTGCTGACGCAGGCAGCATCACTAACTGGTTTGGCCCTGCAGATACCAATGGTGACAAGTTACCATCTCCGTCTGTTATCTCAAATGTCACACTAAATTTAGGCCTACTATCGAACAAGTTCGATTCACTTGAATATATATCCACACCATCACTTGACGCTAAGTTTGAAATTAGGAACCCATAGTTAGGGGTAACGCCATCAACCCAATTTTGCACCAATTGAACACCGGTTGAGTTTAGATTTAAGGTAAAAGTACCAGCGCTCGTAGGGCTGACAGTTCCTAATACTGTTGAGCCGCTATCGGTACTGCCTTGCGCTCCAGGACTTGCCCAATTAGTAACGCCCGAATTGTTCCAACTCACTGAATCTTCTGCCCATTCACGCAACAAAGAGTAGACTTGATAACCATTACTGCTCGGGTTAAATACTCCGAGTGACACTGACACATTGGTCACAATTGACCCTTCAGGGATGTCTGAAATGTCCCAACGCAGTAAAGAGACTACATCGGAGCCAGAATCATCGCCATCTAATAACAGCACGCCCGAATTACCATAGTTGACTGTTGCAGCACCAGAATATAAGTAGCTGTCGATCATTCCTTCGTAAGCAGAATTTGGAAAACCACCTGCTTGATAATTACGCGTTACAACCGAGTTCAAGGCAAACTCAATCTCACTGTCTGTTGCGATCGTATTTTCAGTCTCGTCCTTAATATTATTGACAGTCAAGGTATAGGAAATATCTAGAACCAATGAATTTATAACCAGCGACACAACTTTATTGTTAGTACTAAGACTTGCAGATATAACATTGATTCCCGAATTTATTTGAAAATTAGATATATCACTCGCGCTAAGTTCGGTTACCGCTTCGCTAAATTCAACTTGAATCAACTGTGTATTAACAACATTTACGCCAACTAAGACAGGTCTAGTATTGTCAACAATCATGCCTTTATTGATGGTAAATGAATCTGTTACCTGCCCAGAGTCATTTAAAAACTCAGTATTTAACTGTGTATCATTTACATCAATAACGACCGAACCAAGTTCGTTCAACGAGGCATACATAGCCTCATGATCTAAGCTGCCCCCTGACACGCGGCTAGAGCTGCCAGCAACAATGTACACTGCACCCATGTTAGGTGCTGCTGCTGAATCAGGTTTGGTATAGGCACCATCAAGCGATGGCTTACCACTGCCGCTATCAACAAAATTATTCGCTGAAAACGAATCCGAATCACCATAGTGTCCATCGATCAAGTATGACCTTTCGTACGAATGACTGTGTCCACTTAAAACCAAATCAACACCGTAACTTTCAAGTATTGGCAATGCTCTGGTTCGCATATCAATTAGAAAGCCTTCTGTATCAGAATCATGTGACCCTTTTGAATAAGGAGGATGATGAAAAAACACGATCAGCCATTCCTTATTATTGACGATCAAGTCGTTTTCCAACCAGGATAGCATAGCTCCATTAACTGACCGATCTGTGCTGTAAGAGTCAAGTACGACAAAATGAATATTACCGTAATCGTATGAGTAATAAGCCTCAGTACCTGACGGTACCCCACCACTCTCACCCTGCTCGGGCAAACTAAAAATACTAAAATAAGGGTCGTCGTGAAGTGGGTCAGCAAACCGATCAACATCATGGTTTCCGATAGTTGACCAAACCGGAGTTTGCCGAAGAATTTCAGGATAGGCATCAAACATAGCCGTTTGATATTCAGAGTCAGTGCCATCTTCATACGCATTATCGCCGAGCATAATCATCATGTTTGCTCGACTACTACCAGGGAATTTATTTTTATAAGCATCTCTAACGTTTCGAGAAGCACTACCGGCAATGCCAGAATCACCAACGACCCACAAACGAACAAACTCACTTGAGCCTGGAATGGGCGACGTTCGAAAATGATAACTACTATCACCGGCTAAAGTGGCCTCCGAATTACCGACGGAATAAAAATACTGAGTTGATGTAGACAGCCCTGTTAGCAGAACCTCATGATCTGTTCTTGAACCAGCAACCGTTTGCGTTTGAAATAAAGTCGATGGGCTTAAACCAAACCTGACAACAGAACTAGTTGCTGCGTCAGTGCGCCACTTAACGACCATCCTCGCATCCGTGGCTTGTTGCAAATACGGACCACGTATTACCGTCTGTGAAAAAGCATTGTTGGTGAACAACAGTGCCATCAGAAGCAGGAAAGCTTTAGTCAGCCATGTTCTTTTAATTAACTTCATTTGAAAAAGTCATCCCGCAGTAGATTGGTAGTCCAATAATTATTGTTGTTATGTCATTTTTTTGATCATTATACAGACACACAAATTAGTCAAACTCATGATGGTGACAATTATCAATTACTTGAAAGAGAAAAGACCTTGATGGACACCTTAAAACACAGCTAATATGCATTCATGGCTAATATTGATTTCACTATTTATAGACGAAACACCTTCTGCTTGATTTTCTGGGCTGTGATAGTTGTATCGCCAGCCCGCTCACATTCCGACATTGAGCTGCAAATAAAGTCCTTAGACGAGCAAATACTGACAGAAAGCAATAATGGCCAACTATATTTAAAAAGAGCAGAACTACATCGACAGCATTTATCTTGGGGTGAGGCTCTAGCAGACTACGAAAATGCTGAAAAACATGGGGTCGCAAATTATGTTTTGTACTTTTACCGAGGGCGTTTATATCAAGAGTCGAACCAAGAAAATAAAGCACTACAAAATCTTAGTGCTGCTATCGAATCTAATCCTGCCCATGCGCAAGCATATATTGAACGATCAAAGATTCCCTCAAGACCAATATTAGAAGCCGTCAGCGATTTAGATTCCGCAATATCTTTGCTACAAAAACCATCACCAGATTTATATTTAAATCGAGCTCAATTATTAGCGGCGGCCGGCCCTGAACACTTTGAACACATGATGTCTGGCTTACAGGATGGTATTAATCAGCTCGGCTCAATTGTGTCATTGATCGAATTTGCAGTTACAAACAGTATGTCTCAAGAAAAATGGATTACTGCACAAAAACAAATAGAGCAATTACCGACCATACTAAGACAAAGCCCAAAATGGCTCTATATTGAAGGGCAAAACCAAAGCCATTTGAATAACACTAGCCATTCAAAAGAACTTTACCAACAGGCTCTCGATAAAATTGAAAAACTTCCGAATGCACGTGCTAACAGTTCAGCAATACAACGACTAAAAAAAGAAATCCAAGCAGCGTTTAGATAATCTAGTTTCTGTTTACTTAGTACGTTTGGGGGGACAATCTCTTCGCGTATTCGCAACCTAGATATTCACATCTGGGTTGATACCAATATCAAACACCGATTTAGATAGTTAGCTGGCTTAGCATCGCTGTCATTAACAATGAAAAATGTTTTATTGTTTGGTGAAATAATAATTCTTTGGTTACCGCGAGTATTCAAAAAAATCAACGGCCATAGTATTCGCATCTTTCAAAATTGATCAGTCAACTCATTTAACCAGCAGGACCACCATTTCGAAACTTCTCTTTTCATCAACGAAAAGTGATTATAAACTAACAAAATTAGCGTTATAAAAACTCGGTTAATACCAAACAAGACCTCATTTCATTCTCTTTATTTTTATTATTAGTGTTTTTGATTTATGATCCGTTATATTCCTGAAATATAACACTACTAAATCAGGTCTAACGCTTATAACAATATAAAAACAATTTGAGGAACTAAATAATGACAAATGAAAGAAACACTGACTTAGGGCTACTAATACTGCGTGTATCACTAGGTATCGTATTCTTAGCTCATGGCTACCTAAAGGTTTTCGTATTCGGACTTGACCGTGGTTTTGGTGTATTCGAGGCCCATACGGTTTGGCATATCAACATGATCCCAGGTTGGTTAATCTATCCCTCCGCCTTCATAGAATGGGTTGGTGGCTTTATGCTGATTTTTGGCTATAAAATTCGAATTGCTGCTCTTTTTACTGCCGCTGTTGCGTTCGGTGCCGGTGCTGTGCATTTTGAAAATGGTTGGAACTACACCAGCAAACCTGACGGTGGTTGGGAGTATGGTATTTTCTTATGTGTTTGCTGTTTTGTTGTTTATCTGTGTGGCGCAGGAAAATACGTTCTATTCGGCTCGAAAGAAAACAGCTAAGGTTTTGTCTAACTGTTAGGGGTTCTATGAAAATAGAACCCCTAACAGTTTTTATATTTCATAAACAGGTTAGTGCAACCTCTGCATTGCTCGCTAAGATTGGAAAACAAGGTTTATTTCCCCCACACCGCCAACCCCATTGGAATTTTTGTCAGCTTGAACCCATATTCACTATCGTTGGGCAGTTATCAATAATCGCATGAATACCATATAAATCGTTATTATCAATAGA
>JALZWI010000218.1 GCA_023299895.1 Arenicella sp.
CGTGGCGGGCATTTAGCCGTTACCGATATCAATGTTTGCTTAGGCAAAGTTCAACCAAAATACTTTCCTAAAATATTCGGTCCAGAACAAAATGAACCTCTAGACCGTGATGCCGCCATTAACGCCTTTGCCGAGGTCGCAAAACAAATCGGTGATAATCGTCCACCCGAGAAAGTCGCGGAAGGGTTTCTCGACATTGCAATTGAACATATGGCGCAAGCCATTAAGAAGATATCTGTATCACGTGGGTATGATTTAAAAGAATACGTATTAAATTGTTTTGGCGGTGCGGGCGGGCAACATGCGTGCTTAGTTGCTGAGCGCCTTGGAATGAATAAAATTTTCTTGCATCCGCTATCCGGAGTTCTGTCTGCGTATGGTATGGGGCTTGCGGATATAAGCACTGAACGCCAAAAGGTGATTGAAAGCGAATTACAAGAAAACATTATCCCTCAGTTAAACCGTGATATGTCTTCTTTAATTAACGAGAATCTAATAGACCTGTCTGAGCAGGGCTTAGATGAAAAGGATATCGACCATAAACCGTGGGTGCTACTTCGTTACAAAGGAACTGATACTACTATTCAAATCAATGTGGACGGCTCCGATGAAATGCGCGAGGCTTTTGAAGCTCAACACATGCGTCAATACGGTTTTGTAGCTTCTGATAAAGCCATTATCCTTGAGACGTTAGGAATAACTTCATTCGGTGGTGGCGAGTCTCCTCCAGAAAAATCAACGACACAAGAGGCCGACTCACCACCAAGACCGATTGACGTTGAGCAAGTCTACAGTGGTGGTGAATGGCATGAAACGCCAGTGTATGAGATCGAATCACTGAATTATGGTCACGAGTTCTCGGGTCCGGCGATTATCATTGAAGCAACTGGTACTATCGTTGTCGAAAAAGACTGGTCGGCTACTGTTACACAACACGAGCATTTGGTGTTAGAAAAAATAGTCCGAGTACAAGGTATCAACACAGCAAGTAAAAACACTAGCTGTGACCCGGTGACGCTAGAAATATTTAATAATTTATTTATGTCTATCGCAGAACAAATGGGAATTGTTCTGCGTAACACTTCCCAATCAGTAAATATCAAAGAGCGACTTGATTTTTCCTGCGCTATCTTTGATCAAAGTGGCAGCTTAGTAGCTAATGCGCCCCATGTACCAGTCCATTTAGGCTCTATGGACTCTAGTGTTAGAGTGGTCATCAATAGTGGGCAAGCTATTCGGCTAGGCGACGTTTTTGTCCAGAATAATCCTTATAACGGTGGCTCTCATTTACCCGACATTACCGTGATCACTCCGGTGTTCGACGACGATGAAAACATAATATTCTACGTCGCTAGTCGTGCCCATCATGAGGATGTAGGTGGCATCGCTCCTGGCTCAATGTCTCCCTTGGGTAAGACGATTCATGAAGAAGGCATTGTCATTGATTGTTTGAAATTGGTTGATCAGGGCATTTTTCAATCCAATGCAATTGAAGAAGCGCTTAGCGCTGGACAGTACCCGGCTAGGAACATTGATCAAAATATCGCTGACTTAATGGCACAAATCGCCTCCAATAATACCGGCGTAAATGAATTAAGGAAGCTGACTACTAATTATGGTCTTGAGACAGTGCAAGCCTATATGGGCTATATCCAAGACAGTGCGGAACAGGCTGTTAAGAAAGTTATTCGCAAAATGAAAAACTGCAACTTCACACATGAGATTGATTCCGGTGCTGTGATTCAAGTCGCAATCAAGGTCGATCAAGATAATGGTACTGCAACCATAGATTTCACCGGAACTAGTGAACAGCAGCCAAGTAATTTTAACGCGCCAGGTGCAATTACTAGAGCCGCAGTACTGTATGTTTTCCGCTGCCTAGTGGATGACGATATCCCACTAAATGCAGGTTGCATGAAACCTCTTAATATCATAGTTCCGGAAGGGTCAATGCTTAGCCCCAAATTTCCTGCGGCTGTAGTAGCGGGAAATGTGGAAACAAGCCAAGCGATAACCAATGCCTTATTTGGTGCGTTGGGCGCTCTTGGTTCAAGTCAAGGGACGATGAACAATCTCACCTTTGGGAATGATGATTGTCAGTACTACGAAACTATTTGTTCTGGCGCTCCAGCTGGGCCGGGTTTTGATGGAGCTGCCGCTGTCCACACACACATGACCAATACGCGGCTTACTGACCCAGAAATTTTAGAACATCGATACCCTGTTATTTTGGATGAATTTTCTATCCGAAGAGGGTCAGGTGGAAAAGGTGAATGGAATGCAGGAGATGGTATCTTTCGAAGTATTCGATTTCTGAAAAAGATGGAGTTCTCAATTTTATCTGATCATCGTCGAGTCCCCCCCTTTGGTATCAATGGCGGTGATTCAGGCGAAATTGGGAAGAATTGGATTAAACGCGCCAACTTAATGGTTGAAGAGTTGGAAGGCTGTGCTCAAGCGAAAGTCGATATTAATGATTCTATTAATATTCAAACGCCAACTGGTGGCGGCTTTGGTAAGAGGCAGGGGTAAGCGTTTATTCCACGAAAAAGGCCTCAGGGATCATATGGATATGATCCTCGTTGCTGACAAAGCATCATTAGAAATTACGTATGCTAAAGGGCTTAAAACCCTTTAAATTTATATTAATAAAACGCGGTAGAAGTCTAGGAAATTAATATGTTTAAACGATTCAAAGAGGTTGGGCCTGGAGTATTAGTCGCCGCCGCATTTATTGGGCCAGGCACTGTCACGGCATGCACATTAGCCGGTGCTAATTACGGCTATACCTTACTTTGGGCACTTCTATTTGCCACTATTGCAACGATAATACTGCAAGAAATGAGTGCGCGGCTTGGAACCATTACACAACAAGGCTTAGGGGAAATACTAATCAATGAACTGCAAAACTCTATCTTTAAATGGCCTTTGATTGGACTTTTACTTATCGCACTTTATGGAGGTAACGCAGCTTATGAAGCAGGCAATCTCGCGGGTGGTGCTCTGGGTATAGAAGCAATATTCGGCGAAAATCCAATATTGTCTAAAGCAGCTGTCGTTGTACTGGCTACCTTTGGCATCGTTATTTTGGTTCGAGGATCTTATAAAGATATCGAAAAGATTCTTATCGGCTTAGTTCTTTTAATGGGGCTAGCATTCATATTGACTTTCTTTGTGGTGCAGC
>JALZWI010000219.1 GCA_023299895.1 Arenicella sp.
GGTCAGTAAACTCATAAAAACCAGCAGCATCGGTGGTAGTAACCATCGCCGAGTCAAGCTCATTGATCGTATTATTTGTTACAGGATCTACATAGGTGCTAATCACGCCATCACCATTTAGATCTCTAAATAGAGTGATTTCCACATTGGCAATTGGGGTATCGCCACTGCCATTCGCATCAACATCTTCCAGCACTGTGCCAGACCAAGAACCGGTAGGAATAGTTAATTCAAAGCTATCAATCCCACCACTATTATTATATGTAATTGCAAATTCTGCGATATTATCGATAGTGACTCCGGCAAGAGCACTTAAATCTGTGATTGTTACAGGATCAGAAATAATACAAAACCTAGAATCACCTAATTCGCAAGGAACCGTACCCCCCAAGGTGGGATGAGTAGCATCAGGCTGCGCAAAATCACCACCGGCTAAAAATTCGTTGACATCGAATGTATAACTATCGCCATCACTGTCTGTAAATGACACTAGCGTGCCTTCTTCTGTATCAACTAAAATAAAACTAAGTTGAGTAAGAGGCGTTTCAAATATTAGTATGTCCGTCGCACCAGGCACATCATCGGGCGTGCTACCATTACCAGACTCCTGAGAAATCAGTATATTACCCGTATTAGAAACTTCTAAATCTTGGTCATTACCGCCAGTGGTAGGGCTATTAACATTACCATTATCACTATCTCTTAAGGTGCCCGCAGGGTTAGCCTGCCCGTTAAACACTGTATCGTTTGCATTGGGCATGCCTGGACTGCCAGAATTATAAAGTGTTGATTCACCAGTTCCATTAGCTGGAGCTGATGTGATTACACTGAATCCAGCGCCAAACGGCAATGGACTATTCGTATTATCTGCACCGCCTGTTTCATATTCTGAATCTATGATGGTAGTGGTGGTTCGCGTTGCCAACGGGTATTCATCAAACGTAACACCAATATCAATCTGGGCTGACGCTGAATAAGAAATAAACAGCAATGGCAACAAGAGCCATTGGCTTTTTCTCGCCACAGTATTCGTCTTCATCTTAAGAGGAGCCTTCAGCGATTGGAGAGCCTTCAGCGATTGGAGAGCCTTCAGCGATTGGAGAGCCTTCAGCGATTGGAGAGCCTTCAGCGATTGGAGAGCCTTCAGCGATTTAAGAGGAGCCTTCAGCAAAAATAAAACCCTCTGCGACCGAAATAACAAACCACACGCAGACAAAGATACCAATACGTTCATAAATACATTCATTTCATTAACCCAGTAAACCAAAATTAAAAACTTCTCTTTATTGAAAAGGCTTTAACCTGATACCACCCTTAATTGGCATTAGGTATTATTTTTGGTTGTTCAAAAAATTATTAATTAGGATATGAACGGTGCAGATTGCACATCACATGAACGCAGGAATAACCCATATACGTGCAGAGGCGATTTGGTTCTTTATGAACCCTCTACAAAAAACAATCGTAATAACCCAAAAACTTACAAAAAACTTCTACCCTCACCCTTAATAACCCAATCAAAACATTAAAGAAAGCTACACCCACACGCAACATTCTTTATAAAACCCATCTAACCATACAGCATTATGATTGGAACACTGCACAATTTACCTTAAATTTTTTCAATTTCCAACGCATAGACAACAAAAAGATTGTTAACAAAACACAATAATGGACAATTCGCCCATTAAATTAGAATTTACTGCCTTTAAGGAGCGCACGACAAACACCCCGTAAGAATACCTTTTAGTGCGTAGTAAGATGGCATCTTTCTTAAAGCCCCTTCTCTATGATCTACCAAACCATAGCCGGGGTTAATTAGCTGCCACCAATAAACTTTATCTACCCAGCCTGTCTGATAGGCTATTTGATAATAGAGTTTTAAATATTTGGCCTGTGTCTGTTCATCAACCGTGCGCGTTGGGTTACCCGAATTTGGTGTATATGGCTTGGTGTTTAATAACGGCCAGTTAGTTTCAGTGATCCATAAACTGTCATCGCAACGATTTGATAACTTAGTCATTGCCTTGGCTAGACGCAGTTTATTTTCTAGATTAAAAATTCCGTATTGTGTGCCATAAGGTGAGTGACGACGATTGACATAAAGTAACGCGGCGTTGGCTTGTAATTGGTATCGATGAAAATTCCATAAGGTGCGCCAGCTCAGTAGTGGTTCAAAATCAATAACCGATGAACCCAGTAGCGTTAAACCACTAAACTCAGAACGCAGTTCTTCAACCGATTCCTGCAAGTCTAAGTATTGCCCTGAATGCACACAACCCCACTTAGTGCGATTAATCGCGTTGCCAATCCAGAATGTTTTAGTAATGTGCTGCGTCGCTTGAATAATGTCGGCTACTTGGCGCTGCCACTGGCCTAAGTTTGCCACGGAGTCGCGGCTTTGTAGAATATTGATCACCCATTCTTGCTCTGGAAAGAGCTCGAGAAAGCGCACATAGTCTTCAATGGCGCCGACATCCCAACTGGGGATACGCAACAGTAATTGCTTAACCCCTAACTCTGCGACCATTTCTTGAATTGCAAATTGATACTCTTGATCTGGCGCAACACTCAAGCCGACAAACTCACTGGCGGGCAGGGTAGACGGGGTTTTTTTGAGGCGGCAATATTGATAGGTAATCGCGGGTAAGCCAACTAGGTTAGACGCCGCCACCTTACTGTACTCCAAGATATTGGCTAAGCTGCTGCGAGGCTTATCTTGATCTTGCAGCTTATAGGGCTGACATGAATACGGGTCCCACCAGTCTGGTTGATTTTTCATTGCTTAATATCTGTATTTTTTCACAAGGCTTACCTTATTATCTAGTGATGCATCAAGAACAACAAGTACGCGGTTATCAAATAATGATTCATGTTAAGAAAAGGCGCCAAATTGAGGCTAGTTTCTCTAAGATTAAAAGGCAATGCCAATTGTTGTACAAAGTTCCATTGCTCAAAAATTATCGCGAAAATAGACCGATTGGGAGACTTTGCACTAATGAACTCATTATTTGAAAACCGCGTTAATTGCCCCTATTGCAATGAATCCTTCACGGCATTTATTGATCTTAGCCAAGGCAATCACCGAACGGTTGAAGATTGACGTGCATGGATGCACTAATACTCTGAAGGCATGGAGCCGAGAACAGTCGCTATGTGTGCTGTCGACCGATTGAGTTTGTGATTGAGTCAGACGGCAATCAATTACTCAGGCTTGATACGTTCACTGATACTGAATCAGCGTTCTAATGCCTGTTAGGCTAAAACGACAACAGGGCAGATATTGCTATCCATCGTGTTTCTACTTTTTTAGTTTTGCTAGAAATAAACCGTGACCATAATAAGGTCACCGTTGTATAGACTCAGTCATCATCCAATAATAAAAAATGGACCGCCGGAAGAAAGCTTGTCTCTAGTATAAATACCTCTCCGAGAGCCGCAGTCAAGTTTATTCTTGGTATGGTAAACAAATCTTGAGTCACTGATCGACCATTATTGGTGAGTGTGTTTTTTATCGAGGCGACTGAGGCATTAGGAGTTTTGCTTTTCAACACCGCCCAAGCGCCCGCCACATGCGCTGCAGAGGCAGAGGTACCTGACACCGCTGCAAAACTGTTATTGGGTAAGCTTGAGGTTGTCACTGACACACCAGGTGCAAAAAAATCCAATTCTGAACTACGGTTATTCAAGACAGAAGGAATATCAGCATCATTGGTCGCCGCCACCGAGACAACCTCACTGAGGCAGGCGGGAGAAGTCATTTCATTTGTTTGAGAATCATTACCTGATGATGCAATCACCGCAATGCCCGATGCAACGAGCGCGTCTATTGCATCAATATAAGTAATAGGTTCGTTAATATCACACTGACCTTGAAAGGTAGCCGTCGTGACGGCGCTAATGTTAACAGCGGCGATCGAGAAGGTCGATTTTATACTGTTAACATAATCTAACGCACTGATAATGTCGGATGTTAA
>JALZWI010000220.1 GCA_023299895.1 Arenicella sp.
CTAGACGACTTAACGAGCGTCCTAGAAAGACCCTCGATTATGAAACACCGGCTGAGAGGTTCAGCCAATGTGTTGCGGCGACCAGTTGAAATCGCACGCAATAGCGGTCACAGCCAGTGTCTTAAAATCACTCCAGCGCTACTGAGCAAGTCGTTTTCAATTCAATATTTAACTTTAAGTCCTACGACGAAAGTATCTTGGTCTTCTTTTCCTTTGAGTGGGTCTGCACCATTTGTGTATGTAATACCTACTGATGGAAGAAATGTGTTTTTATCCTTTTGACCGACGTAGGTATCGCCCAAAGCATAATCAATGGCAAAAGTTAACAGTGGAGAGCTTTTAGGGAAATCTTCTGTCCGGCCAGTGCTTCGGGAAAAGCTTTGAGTAATTTGACCAGACATCGTCAATCCCCATCTGTAGTCAAACATTGAGGGGGAATAAAAAAATGATCCATTCGCAACTCCACCAGATACAGTTCCGTTGACTGTATCACCAGCCAGTGTTTCAACATTTCCGTTAAAAGCATCATCTACAAAAAATGAAAAAGTAGGCGAAAAGCTCCAAAAACCTTCATTGTCGCTCTTAGGGGTATGCTCCCAATGGTTCCACCATGGAGAAAGAGAACCTGAAAGCCTTAATGTTTCTAAGTTCTGCCTGTTACAGGCCTTCAGAGTCATGTCAGCAATACACGCTTCCTGTTTTGTGTCACCAAATATTGCCTTACGATTAAATGCCAAATCAAAATCCAAATAATGCGTAGATGTCTTTGCATTCCAATTATCAGGTTTTCCTGCTGCTATCCATTTTTTGTAATCGTCAGTCACATCACTGAATGTTAGGCCGTAGCTAGCGCCAATGGTAAAATTGTCCTGTTCTTTAGCTTGCTGATTATTTTTATGCCATTGGGTTTTCAAGCCATAAGTTTTATTATTACTTTCTACTGCTATATTTAAAGCAGCCATTATTGCATAACTATCTTTGCCTTCACCACCATTAGCGGTGTAAGCAAAACTTGCTGGATCCGAATTTTCTTTCTTTTTGGAACTATTATCTGCGCGCAATGTACACCCGAAGAGATTGTCGTCTGAAAAACAAGGTGTTACCCGTGGAGTAGATTCGGCTGATTGTGCAAAAGCATGGTGCGGTAGCGTGAAAGCAACTAAGCTCACTGCCGATAGTGTTAGAAAAGGTTTCATTCCTCACACCCAAATTTCTTGCATTTTTCAATCGTAGTAGAAGGTTTAATTGATCCACGAGGAAGGCTGAACCAACCATTCGGCTCTCTGATCGTTTGGTTGATAAGAACTCTGACGACCCTATCGCATCTTGATGTCGAGATGTTTATTTTAGATAGTTTGGTTGAATCACTTAACATATTGATCTGCGCACTGTTGTGCGTCGGACTTGCATAAGAAAGAATATCAACAACCTTACCGGCACAACCCTGTCCGGCCCAATTTTGAATTCTATTTTCTCTAAATTTTGCTGTATTCATATCACCCTCCTATACAATTTTACTAACTTATATTAAAGCTTGCAGCCGTGACGTAGGTCACGTTGCACTACCATCTTCTTTAATTTTTACTGAGTGTTCCTATTAAAACCCCTTTCATCAATAGTTGCTGAAATTTGTTCAGCAAGCGCCAATAAAGAATGATTGGTAAGGTGAGCATAGCGCGCCGTAGTTTGAGCTTGTGTATGACCTAACAAGGCACCAATCATAGGCAAACTGGCTCCATTAGATGCCGCAATACTCGCAAAGTTATGTCTTAAATCATGAAGCCGACAATCTTCGATCTTAGCTTTTCTACGAACTACATACCAAATTTTGGGAATACCTTTATAGTAGTCATTAATTTTCATTGAGGGGAATACATATGGAGTACTGTTCAGTAGAGGTTGCTCTCTGATAATATTTAGAGCGGCTTTAGAAAACGGAATTATTTTTGCCCCAGTTTTGGATTTCTCAAACTGAACAAAACCACGCTCAAAATCAATTTCAGACCATTTGAGAGATTCTATTTCATTCTTACGACATCCCGTCAGCATGAGTAGACGGATCATCGCACATCCCTTTTCATATTTGGATTCTGTTGCCATCTGGGTAAGGACAGTTTCCAAACGTGCCTGTTCTTCTTGTGAAAGATAGCGTTCAACTTTTCTCCCGCTTTGGAGCCGAATGCCGGAAGCAGGGTTTGCCGCAATCAATTCTTCACGAACAGCATAGCTCAAAATAGATGAAAGTGTCCGAACAACTTTACGAGCTGTGCCAGGACCTCCGGTCACTCTAGCCCGGCCCCTTAATCCAGTTTTAATATCAACAGCAGTTTTACCGCTTGATATATCATCGCGCATTTTTTCGATTTGTTTTCGTGTCAGCTCTTTGATTTTCAAAGACCCGATTAGAGGGTTGATATGCCGAATAATTTGACCTGCATTATGTTTGACATTTTTAGGGTCACGTAACGATCCAAACCTTGGACCCCTCATTCTTGATCTCAGGGCGTCAGTCTCCAACCATTGATCGCAGAGGTCAGCTACAGATAATTGGGCATCACGCTCTTCCTTTTCGGCGCGCTGCGGAGCTATTTTTTCTTCAACAACATCCGTTCCTAATTGTAGGTTAGCTATAAACTTATGAGCCGCTTTTCGAGCTTGAACTAAATTGATCTCAGGGTAAGTCCCAATTGTCATTTTCCGTTGTTTAGCCATTCGCCCAGAACCGACACGTTTCTGCACTATGAAAACCTTTCGATTGTTTCTGAACCGAACACCAAAACCTTTGGGAGACTCGTCCCATAT
>JALZWI010000221.1 GCA_023299895.1 Arenicella sp.
CATCTTGCTGATTAATAATAAAAAACGCTTTCTGACTCTCGGAGAAACCAGTTTGTGCGGTTCGCCAATACACATCGAACAGGCTTGCTCTTTGCGGGGTTTGTTTGAACTCAAAGCTAAGCTGTAATCCACACATCTGCGCGCGATTAAGATTAATATTATTTAGTACTAAATAGCCATCACTGCTGGTATTGCTGATATAACCTTGCGTGTCCGTGACTAAGTCTTTGTATTGAATGTCAGAAAATTGTTCACTGGGCACAAAAGCAAAGGCACTCATGCTGAGCAAGAGGCTTAACACTAATCCAGAAGTTTTGATCAAAGAACTCATTGTTCATTCTCCTCAATCAGCCCTTGCTCCTTATTCTGACCCTTATAGGCCTGTAACATTAGGTAGCCAATATAAATCATACATGCGCAGTACATGGTGCGGCACAGACGTTGAAACGTCGTTAGGTCAATCATGCCTTCTAAGCCTAAGGCGCGATACATCGCAGGAAAATTCGGTAACCCTGCCATATTAATCGACCAGGGTGATGCCAACCATGTGGTAAATACACCGAGGTCTGTGATCGATAAATTAAATACAAACCATGTTAGACACAGTAAAATAAGTGGCTTGAAATAGTCGCGATGGTACGACAAGAAAATACAGGGGAAGATCATCATCCAAGAGGTGTAATACGCGGTATGCGAAGACAAACAGAAAAATGCCATCAATACAAAACCGTATAACAACAATGCTTTTTGGTGCAAGTCTACTGTAGAGTTCCAAGCGTAGAGCAGAGTAAAAAAGTACACCATTGGAAAAACAATAAAGGATCCAACAATAAACTGGAATAAATGTTCAACCCGACCCTCTGAGGCAATTGATGTTACTTCACGGCCAAACGCATCGACATTGCCACCGGCAATCGAAATTAACTGTACCGACACCGCCACTGCAAATCCAACAATCGCTATGGCAGTAACGCGCCTTAGTAAACTATATTCCTTGCACGATGGTGAGCACACCATTGCCGCAAAGAGTGGCCCAAGAAATATATATAACTCACGTGAGTTAATGCTAAGCCCGATCAAAACCGCAGAGAGCAATAAGTTATGTCGTTTTAGCGCCAGTAAAGACAACATGCAAAACATAATTGGAATCGACTCAAAACGACCAAAAATGTAAAAAGCATAAATACAAACTGGATTAAACAACCAAAATAAAACGGCATTGCGAGCCCCTGGCGAACGATCACAATAAACATACATTGCCCAAGCGGTAATTAAATCAGCCACTAAGAATGGCAATTTAATAACAAACAACGTTCTGAAAATAGTGTTCTGACTAACAAACTCCATGTATTCAATCGGATGAGCCGTTGAGTTAGTCATATCGGCATGCGCGAACAGCATTTCTTTATTGTCAAGAAATATCGAAGTTACCTTAAAAAACAATAATTGAAATAACGACGTCGCATTGCGACTTATATCATCAAAATATATGCCATTAATATCCCAAAAATAAATGCGGCGTGCTTCAGATAAGACATCGACATGACCAAAAAACGGTATTAATACAATGCGCAAGATAATGGCAATTATCACCAAACGGAAGAATGTCTCGCCCGATATAAAGGCTTTGGATTGCGCTACCATATGGTTATGAATCGTGTTCATTAGCGCAAACCGAGCAATTTATGATTAATGTCTGCCAGCTCGAGCGGCGAGTCCTGAGAAACAACAACGGCAGATTCTAATTCTTCATACTCTAAGCCATTTTTTTCAATTTTCACACTACTGATATTAAACGGTTGTGCGCTATTAATGCGTAACGAATTGAGTTTCTTCCAGGCTGAAACAGTGAAGCTAATAGTCTGAACTTGATCACCAATTAACTCAAAGCTCTGTTGATGACCTTCATTATAACCATAACCATAATTATAATAAGTGCTTAGCTTGCCACTGCTCACTGTCTGCAGACCTATCGTCACACTGTAAGGTTGAGTTTTAGCAATGGCCTCGTAGCGAAACGACAAGTACAGCATAACGACAGCCACACAAAGAATGATGACAGCAAACGTGACAAGGAGTAATAATTTTAGGGACTTAGGCTTATTTTGGTCACTTACCATGACGTCATATTAGAATTGTCTCAACCGCACAAAAGAATAACAGAAAAGGCTCAGTGCCACTATGCAATTTTATTGGCTGTCTATGTGAGTAACACTCTAAATATCGTGCCGCTTGGCTCATTATTTTTAATGCTTAGCCTACCTTCGTAAGCATCTACAATACCTTTGACAATATTGAGCCCCAGTCCATGCCCGGGCGTTTGGCTGTCTAACCTGACGCCTCGTTGCAATATGGAATCTTTGCGATCATCATCAATTCCAGGGCCATCATCTGAGACAGTTAGCTCGGTCGCTTTTCTGCTTCCTAAATCAGCATTGGTTTTATTTTCAATCTTGATTGTTATCTCTGAGTTCGCCCATTTAAAGGCATTTTCGAGTAAGTTTCCGCATAACTCCATCCAATCACCTTCGTCACCAAAGAACTGTAGACCTGTTTGAATATCGACAGTGACACTAAGCGATTTATCTGCATATAACTTGTTCAAGGAGTTGAGTATTTTATTGGTAGGTTCTTCAATCTGAATAGCCTGAGCAAAACGCCTTCGGCCAACCGCTGAGGCGCTTTGCAGCTGATAGTCAATAATTGTTTGGATAGAGTCTAATTGGTGTGCCACATCATCTTTATTAACATTGCTGTAGTTAATGCCTTTGAGTACAGCAAGCGGCGTTTTTAGGCTGTGCGCTAAATTACCTAAGACTTCTTTTTGTTGACTAATACGTTGCTCTTCTACATTAAGTAACTGATTTAAATTCTGCGTCAGTCGACTAACTTCATCTGGATAGTTTTCGTCAAAACGTTGTCGTGTGCCCTGTTCAATTTCAGCAACTTGATGCGTTACTCGCACTAATGGTTTAAGTGCCCAAGTAAGCAGGAGCAACAATAACGCTAACAAACTGCTGCCTAACACAGCCAACCAAATAATAATTTGTTGGCGATAAGAACCCAAGCGCCTATCATACGCAATGGTTTTCTCTGCTACTTGTATGGTAAAAGGCAAATCTCCCTGTTCGGTCTCCCACTCCACATTCAATGACGTGGCAACCATGCTAGGTTGGTCTGGCCAAACAAACTGAGGATAAAATTGAAATTCACCAAGGTTACCTAACAATACTGGCATTGTAAGCCCAAGGGATGAAGCTGAAATCCAAACCACACCGTCTTGCGGGGTTGATATTTGTGCAAACAAATCTGAATCCGCTTGTAATAAACGCGCTTCTAATAATTCATTGACGACCGATAACTGATTGTCAAACACATCCACGTTCGACAACAATAAGACTATTTGATTACGCAGTGCATCCTCTGCATTACTTAATACGCTTTGTTTAAACGCATTATTGAGACCGACTCCCATCACACCAAGAAAAAAAATTAACAACAAAGCCGCAGAGATAAGTAAACGGCTTCTGAGTGATTGATTTTGGGTTGCCATCAATATTGGGCTACTTAACTACGCGGTATTCGGAACCGATAACCTTGGCCGCGCTGAGTTTCAATCGGTTTCAACTCATTTTCGGGGTCTAGTTTTTTACGCAAGCGGCGAATAAACACCTCAATAGTATTGCTGTCACGATCATCATCTTCTTCATAGATATGATCTACCAACTCGCGCTTGGATAATACTTTGCCTGTGTGCATCATTAAGTATGACAATAAACGATACTCATAGGCGGTAATGGTCAGCGGCTCATCACGTAAAAAAACTTGCTTGCTCGATGTGTCGATTTTAACCGAGCCACAGACCAATGAATTATCAGCCAAGCCAACCGAACGGCGCAGTAAGACTTTAATTCGTGCTAGCAACTCTTCAGGTTGAAACGGTTTTGTTAGGTAATCATCAGCCCCTGCTTCCAAGCCCTCGACCTTTTCTTGCCAACGACTTCGCGCAGTGAGAATTAAAATGGGGTACTTATGATCGGTTTCTCGCAGTTGTTTAATAAGGTCAACACCATTAATCTTAGGCAAACCAAGATCAATAATTGCCAAATCGATTGGGTATTCTTGACCAAAATACAGCCCTTCTTCGCCATCACTGGCGACATCCACAACATAGTCCTGCTCACGTAATGAATCTGCAAGCTGCTGTTGTAAAGTAAGTTCGTCTTCGACAATCAAGAGTCGCATTTAATATTACCCTAGATTAACTTAATAGAGGTGTGGCTACTTTCGCGCACTGACTGAAATATTTTTAACTTTTCCGTTGGGCAGTAAAACTCGAACACTGTAGGTAGCTGTCTTTTCGTCTAACGACATTTTTACTACTTGACCGTTATAGCTGCTTTTTACTTCTTGCATTACTTCACTCTTGCTACGCAAAACAGTGCTACTTTTACCGAGTTGCGTTTGAGCTTGTCTAGCTTGGGCTTGCCTAAGTGGTTGCAATACTGAATGATAGGATGATTCGTTTATATCTCGTAAATGTAAGCCTAGTGACTCATTCGATGGTGATTTATTGCCATTTGCATTGAGCGCAAAGGTCGGCCCAGATAAGCATAAAACACTCAAAAAACTTAGAACTAAAGAGATCTTAAGTGTTTTTTGTCTGTGTTTTTTTACTGCTTTCATTTAAATAATATCGCTTTGAATTAAATTTTGTACTGCCTATTATAATCATTGGAGTAGTAATCGACTAGCATGATTACTACTCCTTTTGAAAAACATTCAATTATGCTGGGTTAACAGACACATTTACACGAATGCGCTTACCAGGATGTTGAGCCGTTTGAGTATGCAACACCTTGCCGTTAAAACGATATGCAACATCATACCCTACGACGCGTTCTTGTTTTGTATAAGAATCTTGAATTTCACAATGTTGCACTACCTGATACGTCGAACCACGTTGTGCATTCTTACTTTTAATGTCGTTTGCAACTGAAGCACCCAACACCGCACCAGCAACAGTGGCAATATCTTGACCACGGCCTCGACCAAACTCATTGCCAATCGCAGCACCGATTATACCCCCTAATATTGTAGAGGTATGGCTTGCTTGTGAGCGAGTACTTACACGCTCATCCCAACATTGTTCTACAGGGTTATTAACGCGATACGTTTCAACCACTGGCGTTACACCAACCACTTGCGCATATTCAACATTTGAATAACGTGAGTTAGTATAGCTTTTAGCCGTTGCTGGTGTGGCAATAGTTGCTAATACACTCGCAATCACTAATGACGAAGTTAATTTTTTGATTGATTTGTTAGTAGTCGTTTTCATACTGTACTCCTGATTTAAATTCCCGTCTAAGACAGGCTTGGTTTCGATGGTGCTAATGTACCGAAACCTCCCTGAATGCTAGCTGAACTGAAACCGAACCGAAGCTGAACAACATTTATGAGATAAATAGCAAAGAGCTGAGCAATGTTCCTTAGCTCTCTTTGCGAATAACCTCCTTAGACTGTAAGTTTTCAGTTTTATTTTTGTCAGCCCATTTTGCATACCACGCAGCAGCCGGGGCGGCGCTCATTCCATGTAATAGCGCACTGATCCAAACAGTATTTATCGCAATCATCAATATAGGTTCGGCATAGGTCTGATCGATTTGACCAACGATGAGCAAGGCAAATAATGCCGTTGCTAAACCACGTGGCCCAAACCAACCAAAAAACAGCCGTGTTACTGGTTTGGCATCCGTTCCGATTAAACTTATCCAGATTGCCAGTGGACGAATAACGAATAAACTCAACGCAATTAAGGCCAGCGTAACTAAATTCAAATGATGTAATGCTTTGGGTAACAAAACGAGACCAATCAATAAAAACGACGCCCAAACCAATATCTGCCCTTCGCTCTCAACGAATTCACTAACGTGAACCACTTTATCTTTAAGTATATATCCAAATACCAGTCCAGCACTGAAAGCCGCGATAAAACCATTGCCATTAATCATACTAGCCGCGACATAGGCTGAAATCGCCAGAGCAATGGCTGCGATGCCTTCGAGTTCAGCGTTAGAAAACTGCTTCGCTTGAGCCCACAACATCATCTTTCCTCCAAGCCAACCAAAGAGTACGCCTACGACAGGCCCTAAAATAAGTTGTTGCGAGGTAAATATTAAAAAGTTTTCTTGATGTTCCGCATCCGACATACTTAAAATACAGGCAAAAAACAAGATGATTGGTAACGCTAGGCCATCATTTAAACCACTTTCAACGACGATTGAACGGCGCTCACGAATTGGCACAGCCTTATTGCTGACCACAGCCTGCCCAAGAGCTGCATCGGTCGGTGCTAAAATCGATGCTAGTAATGCCACTGCTAATAATGACCAACTCGGAAACAATAGACTGGCGACTCCGGTACCGAGCAGGATAGCCAGAGGTAAACCAATCAATAACATTCGTTGTGGCCAAATACGCTTTTTCTTAAGAGCCGCTAAATCAGTCAAACTCGCATCGGAAAACAACAAAACAATCAGTGCGGCCTCAGCCACCAAGTGCAATATATGTTCAGAATTTTCGGGTGGCACAAACCCACATAAACTAATCACATACCCCAATCCTAAAAATATGATAGGTGCAGTAACAATTGTTGATGATAATCGGTTTGCAAAAAATGCATAACAGATAATACAAATCATGACTGCTAAAATAGTTATTTGCATAGGTTTTTAAGTTATTAAGTTTTAATATTTAAATTGTCGCTTTGACGTTAGTAACGTATCACTAGCTTTAAATAAATAGGGCTGTCATACACATACATCAACTTGTAATTAATTAAGTATACGGTGATTACGACCAGAGAGAAATTTTTGATAACAATTTAGAGTAACTAAATTGCCGGGTATGCTCACAAAACCAACCTAGTTCAGCTCTTCCAAAGCGGATAATTAAAATTATTCGCTTTGGTGAGCTTTAATTTATATATAAATCTTTAAATGTGTGCCCGTGGCTTAGGCTACCCGCAACAGTGTCTTAACCGTGATTCTGATCACCCGACTCAATGCGGGCGACCAGAGATTGCTTGACATCCATTCTTTCGGCCAATTCTTCCTGAGTTAAGCCAGAAACAGCACACGCCTCGATGACGGCTGAAGCTAATTCAAACTCATTGTCCATTCCTTCATATGCTGCTTTGAAATCAGGGTCTTTTAACAACTGCTTTTTCAAATCGGTTATGTTACTCATCAGTCACCTCTCTCCTCTCTCCTCTCTATTTGGCTCATTAAATGCTGATTTATGAGCCGAATAAGCAATTTAATCGGCTCACGAAGCGCGGTTGACCTTGTTAAATTATTTTCCATATTGGTAACGACAAGCAATGATCGTGATTTGATTTTGATCAACTGCGTAGACAAGCCTGTTGGTATCATCAATTCTTCGCGACCAAAAACCTGATAGATTTTCCTTCAAAGGCTCGGGTTTACCGAGCCCTGAAAATGGAGATCTT